>CAYWOW010000060.1:0-17366 GCA_964459005.1 uncultured Acetobacteraceae bacterium | reverse complement strand
AGGTGGTGTGGCTGCAACGCGCCAACGGACGCGACAATGTCGTCATCGAGGTTACCCCAGGTGGGCGCTACGACCCGGAAAACAGCACCGTCATCGTGCTGGAGCCGGTGGCGCTGCAGGTCGCGGGCGGGCTCTATGCGCGCGACTTCGAGCGGGTGGCGGCCTGGGCGGCGGCCAATCGCGACCTGATCGACGATTGGTGGGACTCGCAGCTCGACGATTTCGAGGAAGTGGCCGGCCGGGTGAAGAAAGTGCCGGCTCCGGCCTGGCGCTGACGGCGGGGCGTCAGCCCAGCAGCAGCGTGAGCAACCCCTTCAGCAATTCGTGCGGCGTGGGGGGGCAGCCCGGGATGGTGAGGGCAACGGGCAGCACGGCGGCAACCGGGCCGACGCAGGCATAGCTGTCGGCGAACAACCCGCCGCTCGCCGCGCAGTCGCCCACCGCCACCACCCATTTCGGCGCCGGCGTGGCTTCGTAGGTGCGTTCGAGCGCGGTGCGCATGTTTTTCGCCACCGGACCGGTGACCAGCAGCACGTCGGCGTGGCGCGGCGAGGCGACGAAACGCAGGCCGAAGCGTTCCAGATCGTAGACCGCGTTCTGCAGCGCGTTGATCTCCAGCTCGCATCCGTTGCAGGAACCGGCATCGACTTCGCGAATGGCCAGGCTGCGGCCGAGGCGGCGGCGGGCGGCGACGTCGATGCGGGCCGCGAGCGCTGCCAGTTCGGCGTCGTCCGGTTTGGGCGGTGCGTCGGTGACGGGGCGGCGCAGCAGGCTTTCCAGCAGGATCTTGCGCATATCAGAGATCGTGCCCTGAATAGGAGCAGTTGAAGGATTTGTTGCAGAGCGGGAAGTCGGCGACGATGTTGCCCTCGATCGCCGCTTCCAGCAGCGGCCATTGGAAGCAGGACGGATCGCGCAAATGGCAGCGGGCGACGCGGCCGGCGGCGTCCAGGCGCAGCCAGGCCAGCACGTCGCCGCGGAAGGATTCCACCAAGGCCATGCCTTCGCCGTTGGCCACGGGCGGGATCGGCGCGGAGATGGCGCCAGCGGGCAGGCCGGCGAGGATCTGCTCGATCAGCGAGTAGCTTTGGTCAACCTCGTGCAGGCGCACCCACACGCGGGCATTGACGTCGCCGTCGGTCCGCAACGCGGTGGTGAAGCGCAACTGGTCGTACGGCGGATAGGGCAGGTCGCGGCGCGCGTCGAAGTCGCGTCCGGAGGCGCGGCCGACATGCCCGCCGCAGCCGAAGCGCCGCGCCAGCGCGGGGGACAGGAAGCCGGTGCGAACGGTGCGGTCCTGCAGCGAGGCGGTCTTGTCGTAGAGTTCGGCGAGTTGCGGCAGGCCGTGGCGGATTTGCCGCAGCAGGGCATGCAGCGCCGCCACGCCATCGGCGCCGAGGTCCACGGCGACACCGCCCGGCACGACTCGGTCCATCATCAGCCGGTGGCCGAAGCAGGCGGCGGCGGCGCGCAGCACGTGTTCGCGCAACACACCGAAATGCGCGTGGATGAGGGCGAAAGCGGCGTCGTTGCAGATCGCGCCGATGTCGCCCAGATGATTGGCCATGCGTTCGAGCTCGGCCATCAGCGCGCGCAGCCACAGCGCGCGCGGCGGCGGAGTGACCGCGCAGGTGGCTTCGGCGGCGCGGGCGAAGGCGAACGCGTAGGCGACGGTGGCATCGCCCGAGGCGCGGCCGGCCAGCCGGGCGGCGTGCTCCAGCGTGCTGCCGGCGAGCAGCGATTCCAGCCCCTTGTGGGTGTAGCCCAGCCGCTGCTCCAGGCGCACCACGGTCTCGCCGTCCACGGTGAAACGGAAATGCCCGGGCTCGATGACGCCGGCGTGCACGGGACCGACCGGGATTTCGTGCAGATCCTCGCCTTCGACCGGCAGGAAATCGTAGCCGGCGGGCGCGGGTTCCTGGGGTGAGGCGGCGAGCGGCGCGCCAATGCCCCAGGAGCCGTGGTCGAGCCAGGGCCGCGGATCGGGCAGCCCCGCGGGTTGGAGGCCGGAGAGGTCGCGCAGCGCGCGCTCGGGCCGCAGCGCCGCGGCGTGCAGGCGGCCGACGGAGGGGTAGGTGCCGTCCTCGGCGTCGAGGCTCACCACCGAGACGGCGGGCGGCGCGGCATCGTCGGCGAGCGCCATGTGCACGCGCCCGCCGTCCGCCCACAGCCCCAGCAGGGTCCAGCCGCCGTCGCCCAACTTGGCGGCGATGCTGAGCCAGCCTGCCGAATCCACGTCCACGCGGGGCCAGGGCGCGTGGTTGGGGGCGGCGCGGGCGAGGTCGATGAGGTCGGCGAGTGGTGTCATGGCGCGGCCCTCAGCCCAGCATCAGCGCGACGTGCTGGAACCACGCGACCAGCGCCGGCGGCAGATAGATCCCGCCCAGCAGCACCAGGGCGAGATGGGCGAAAATCGGCAAGGTCGAGGCGTGCACGGGGTTGTTCAGTCCGCGCGGGGGGCCGAAGGCGAGCGCGGTCAGGCGCGCCAGCAAGGCGGCGAAAGCGATCAGCAGGCCCACCACCACCGCGACGGCCAGCGCGGGCTGGCGGGCGAAGGTGGAGCTGACCAGCAGGAACTCGCTCATGAACACGCCGAACGGCGGCAGCCCGGCGATGGCGAGCACGCCGGCCACCAGCAGCCAGCCCAGCAGCGGGTGGGTCTCGGTCAGGCCGCCGATCTCGGCGATCTTCTGCGTCCCCTTGGCCTGCGTGATGTGACCCACGGTGAAGAAGATCGCCGACTTGGTCAGGCTGTGCATGGTCATTTGCAGCAGGCCGGCGAAATTGGCGAGCGGGCCGCCCATGCCGAAGGCGAACACGATGATGCCCATGTGCTCGATGGACGAATAGGCGAACAGGCGCTTGATGTCGCGCCGCCGGTACAGCATCAGGGCGGCGAAGATCAGCGACAGCAGGCCGAGCGCGGTCATCAGCGGTCCTGGCGCCAGCGCGCGCGGGTTGGCGGCCAGCAGCATCTTGAAGCGCAGCAGCGCGTACAGCGCCACGTTCAGCAACAGGCCGGAGAGCACTGCGGAGATCGGCGTCGGCCCCTCGGCGTGGGCGTCCGGCAGCCAGGCGTGCAGCGGCGCCAGCCCGACCTTGGTGCCATAGCCCAACAGGAGAAAAACGAAGGCGACGTTCAGCAGCGCGGGATCGAAACCGGCGGCGTGGGTGATCAGCACCGTCCACACCATCGAGCCCACGCCCTCGCCCGCCACCGGCCGGGCGGCGAGATACACCAGGATGGTGCCGAACAGCGCCAGCGCGATGCCGACGCTGCCCAAAATGAAATATTTCCAGGCCGCCTCGATGGAAGCGGGCGTGCGGTAGATGCCCACCATGACCACGGTGGTCAGCGTCGCCAGTTCCACCGCCACCCACATCAGGCCGATATTGTTGGCCACCAGGGCGAGGTTCATGCCGAACATCATCACCTGGTACAGGGCGTGGTAGAAGTGCAGGAAACCGGGCGTGTGTTGTCCGCTGCGCAGCTCATGGCCCATGTAGCTGGCGCTGAACACCGAGGTGGTGAACCCGACGAAGGTGTTCAGCACGATGAACACCACGTTGAGGTCATCGACCATCAGATACTCGCCGGGTGACGGCCGGTGCTCGAACAGCAACAGGGCGCACAGGAACGCCAGCAGGCTGGCGAGCACGTTGAGGCGCGACAGCAGCCGGTAGCCGGGCAGCACCGCCAGCACCACGGCGGCGCCGAGCGGCACCAGCAGCACCGCGGCAAGCGGGTCCAGGCCGGTCATACGCGGTCTCCCCGGAAGGCGTCGAGCGCCTCCACATCGACCGTGTCGAACCGTTCGCGAATGCGGAACAGGAAGATGCCGATGACGATGAAGGCGATCAGAACGGAAAAGGCGACGCTGATTTCCACCACCAGCGGCATGCCCTGCGCGCCGGTGGCGGCCAGCACGATGCCGTTCTCCAGCGACATGAAGCCGGCGACCTGGCTGACCGCGTTGCGCCGCGTCACCATCATCAGCAGGCCGATCAGCACCACCGAAAGGGCGAGCGCGATGTCCTCGCGCGACACCGGATCGATGCCGGCGGTAACCGGCAGCATCACCTCCATGGAGAGCGCGATCAGGGCGATCGCCGCCAGCATGGTGGGACCGGTGCCGACCACCGCCTCGATCTCGCGGTGGATGCCGAGGCGGAAAATCATCCGGCGCAGCGCCATCGGGATGGCGATCGCCTTGAAGCCGAGCGCGATGGCGGCGGTGATGTAGAGATGCGGCGCGTCGTGCACCCAGGCCTGCCAGGCCACCGAGGCCGCCAGCAGCAGCGCGTGCAGCGCCAGCACGTTAATCAGCGCGTACAGCCGGTCCTGGTAGAGCATCGCGAGGCTCACCAGCACCAGCAGCCCGGCCAGCATGTGGGCGATGTCGAAGTCCAGGCCGTGCATGTCAGAGGTTCACCGCTCAGAGGCCTCGGGAGACGAACAGCAGCAGGGTGCCGAGCAGGCCGAGCATCAGCGCGATGCCGAGGAAGCCCGGTACCCGGAAAAGCCGCATTTTCGCGGTCACCGTCTCGAACAATGCCAGAGCGCAGCCGGCAACCGCCATCTTGGCCAGCCAGGCGGCGACGCCGACGGCATAATGCGCCAGCCCCGAGCCCGCCGGCGCCAGCCCCCAGGGGAAGAAGATGCAGGCGATCAGCGACGCGTACATCAGCAGTTTCTGCGCCGCCGCCCACTCGATCAGGGCCAGGTAGCGGCCGGAATATTCCAGCAGCATGGCCTCGTGCACCATGGTGAGTTCCAGGTGGGTGGCCGGGTTGTCGACCGGGATGCGGGCGTTCTCGGCAATGGCGACGATGATGAAGCCGATCAGCGCCAGCGCCAGCGACACGCGCAGGCCGACCTGCTGCAACTGCAAATGTTCGGCGATGGCGGAAAGCTGGGTCGTGCCGGCGATCAGCGCGACGGTGAACACCAGCATGAGGAGCGCCGGCTCGGCGAGCGAGGCGATCATCACCTCGCGCGACGAGCCGAGGCCGCCGAAGCTGGTGCCGACATCGAGGGCGGCCAGCGCCTGCAGGAAGCGCGCGGTGCCGAGCAGGGCGACGATGGCGATCAGGTCGCCGGACCAGCTGAACAGCAGGCCGGTGGCAAAGGTGGGCACCAGCGCGGTGGCCACCCAGGTCGCGGAAAAAATCACGTAGGGGGCGACGCGGAACAGCCAGGACGCGGTTTCGGGCAGCACCGCTTCCTTGCGCAGCAGCCGCAGCAGGTCGCGATAGGGCTGGATCACCGAAGGCCCGCGGCGGCGCTGCAACCGCGCCTTCACCCACCGCACCAGCCCGGTCAGCAGCGGGGCGGCCAGCAGCACCAGGAACATCTGCGCGCCCTGCGCGGCGAGCGCCCGGATCATGTCGAGCGCGGTCATTGCCATAGCGTCAACGCCAGCAGCAGCCCGACCAGGGCAAGGAAGACGAAGCTCAGATAACGGCGGATGGTGAGGAACTGAAGCTGGTTGAGCACGTCCGCCACCATCAGCAGGGCGTCGCACACGGGCTGGTACAGATATTCCCAGGCCAGGTCGTGCATGTGCTTGTCGATGCGGGCGGGCGCGCGGTCGCCGGGCGGCGGCATCGTCACCGTCTCCGACGAGCGGAACACC
Organism: uncultured Acetobacteraceae bacterium; assembly: GCA_964459005.1. GTDB lineage: Bacteria > Pseudomonadota > Alphaproteobacteria > Acetobacterales > Acetobacteraceae > Rhodovastum. Next base: position 11,730 of record CAYWOW010000060.1, on the reverse strand, counting down.
AGCGGGCCGAACACGCGGCGGATCGGCTGGGCGAAACCGGCGGCGCTGTACTGACTGGTGGGGCCGAGGTCGGGATAGCCGCAATCCCACAGCCGCGCCCGGCGTACCGCGTGGCTGCCCAGGCGGTGGACGAGTGCGGCGGCGATCATGGCGGCCACGCCGGTGAACAGGAAAATCAGCAGCCCGTCATAGGAGCCGCGCGCCTCGTCGACCGGCGCGATGGCGAGCCACGCACGGTCGATCTGGGTGGGCATGTGGGCGCCGGTCAGGGCCTGGGCGACCGGTGCCATCCAGTCGATCACGGCGCCCGGGAACACCCCGGCGAGCAGGCAAATCGCGGCGAAGACGAACATCGCGGCGAGCGAGAAGCGGTCGACCTCGCGCGCCTGCGCCGCCTGGGTGGTGCGCGGCCGGCCCAGGAAGCACATGCCGAATGCCTTGACGAAGCAGGCCGCGGCAAGGGCTGCGGCCAGCGCGAGCAGCGCCCCGTCGGCTGGGACGGCGATCTTCAGCCCCCATTGCGGCAGGTCGGGATGCAGCAGGATGGCCTGGAAGGTCAGCCACTCCGACACGAAGCCGTTCAGCGGGGGCAGGGCGGAGATGGCGGCACAGGCCACCAGGAACGCCAGCGCGGTCTTCGGCATGCGGTGGATCAGCCCGCCCAGATGCCCCATGTCGCGTTCCCCGGTGGCGGTCAGCACCGCGCCGGCACCGAAGAACAGCACGCTCTTGAATAGCATGTGGTTGAAGGCGTGAAACACCGCCGCGGTCAGCGCCAGCGCCGCGCCGCCGCGCAGGCCGTTGGCCCCGAACGCGAGGGCCAGGCCAAGGCCGATGAAGATGATGCCGATATTCTCGACCGTGTGGTAGGCGAGCAGCCGCTTCAGGTCGTGTTCCATCAGCGCGTACAGCACGCCGAGCGCGGCAGCGGTGCCGCCGGCGATGAGCACCGGCACCGACCACCACCAGGTGGCCGGCCCCAGCAGATCGAAGACGATGCGGATGAAGGCGTAGACCGCGACCTTGGTCATCACCCCGCTCATCAGTGCGGAGGCGTGGCTGGGCGCGGCGGGGTGGGCCAGCGGCAGCCAGGCGTGCAACGGCATCAGCCCGGCCTTCGATCCGGCGCCGATCAGCGCCAGGCTCAGCACCAGCCCGGCCCGCCACGCCGGCAACGGGCCCAGGCGCATGTCGGCGAAGGCGTAGCTGCCATGAGACGCCGCCAGCACGCCGAAGGCGAGCAGCAGGGTCAGCGCGCTGAAGGTCGCCATGATGAGGTAGACGATGCCGGCGCGGCGGTTCCCGGCCGAGCGGTGGTCGGCCATGACCAGCGCCCAGGAGGCCAGCGACATCAGTTCCCAGGCCCACAGGAAGGTATAGGCGTCGTCGGCGATGACGACGAGGTTCATGGCGGCGATGAAGGCGGGGAAGAACGGCAGCACCCGCTGCGGCGCGTGCTCGTGCCGGCCGTAGCCGATGGCGTAGAGCGCGGCGCCGGCGCCGCCGAGGTTGACCAGGGTCAGGAACACGCCGGCCAGGCGATCGATGCGGACATGCGCGCCGAGCCAGGGCAGGCCGATCGGCAGCACCAGCGCGCCGTCGCCGCCGGCCAGCGCGGCGGCGCAGACGAGCAGGCAGATCGCCGCCGTGCCGCCATAAACCGGAGGCGTGGCACGCGACGTCCGTCCCCCGATCGCCGCCGCCATCCCCAGCAGCAGAAGGGCGGCGGAACAGGCCAGTACGATCGTTACCGTCATCGGCAGATAATTCGCATCGCCGCGAACGTCGCACATCCAATCCGCCACCTCAACCAGCCCCACTGTTTTCAGGGGGAGGGACGGTCACGGCGCCGCGCTGCCTTCCCTCACCCCGAAAACCGACTGGGCGTGGCGACGGCGGCGGGGCGGGGGGCCAGCAGGGCCCGGATGCGGGCCGCCAGCTCGCTGCGCCGGAACGGTTTGTCGAGCAGTTCGACCCCCGGCGGCAACCGCCCGTTCTCCATCAGCACGTTGCCGGAATAGCCGGAAATGAACAGCACGGGCAGCCCCGGCACGGCACGCTGCGCCGCCTCGGCGACGTCGCGGCCGGTCGTGCCGCTGGGCAGGATGACGTCGGTCAGCAGCAGGTCCGGGCGCAGCCCCTCGGCCAGCACCCGCGCCGCCATGGCGCCATCGCCAGCGGCGACCACGTCGTAGCCGAGGCTGCGCAGCATCGTCTCGGTATGGGCGCGCACCAGATCGTTGTCCTCGACCAGCAGGATGGTTTCGCTGCCGCCCGCGACACCGGCGCGCACCGACGGCAGGTCGGTGGCTTCATCCGGCACGACGCGCGGCAGGTAGATCCGCACCACGGTGCCCTGGCCGGGCTCGCTGTCGATCACCGCGTGGCCGCCGGACTGGCGGGCGAAGCCGTAGACCATGGACAGGCCGAGGCCGGTGCCCTTGCCCGGCGCCTTGGTGGTGAAGAACGGGTCGAAGGCGCGCGCCAGCACCTCCTTCGCCATGCCGGTGCCGGTGTCGGAGACCGCGATCATGATGGCCTCGCCGGTGCGGTCGAGCCCGGCCACGGCGGCATAGACGCGATCGACGGCGACGTTGCTGGCCTCGATGGTCAGCGTGCCGCCGTCCGGCATGGCGTCCTGCGCATTGATCGCGAGGTTGAGGATGGCACTTTCCATCTCGGACGGATCGACCAGGGCGTACCAGGATTCGGCCGGCCAGAGCATGCGCAGGTTGACGTGCTCGCGCATGGTGCGGCGCACCAGCGGCTGCATGCTGGCGAGCAGGTCGCCCACCGCGACCAACCGCGGCGACAGCGGCTGGTGGCGCGAGAAGGCGAGCAACCGGTGCATCAACTGGGCGGCGCTCTCGCCAGCGCGCAGGCCCGCCTCGGTCAGGGTCAGGTCGAGTCCCGGTTCATCGTCCTCTGGCGCGGGCACGCCGTTCAGGCGGTCCTCGGCCCGCATGCCGAGCAGCTCCAGGTTGCCCAGGATCACCGTCAGCAGGTTGTTGACGTCGTGCGCGATGCCGCCGGTGAGCTGGCCGACCGCCTCCAGCTTCTGCGCCTGGCGCAGTTTTTCCTCGGTCTCGCGCTGGCTGGTCACGTCACGGAAATACACGGTCAGCCCCGAGGCGAAGGGATAGGCGCGCATCTCGAACCAGGCGTTCAGCGGCGGGTAGAAGCTGGTGAACGCGGCGTCCTGGCCCTGGGCGGCGGCGGCCCGCAGCCGTTCGCCCAGGTCGGCGTCGTGCAGCCCGGGCAGCAGCGTCCACACGCTGGCGCCCAGCATCGCCTCGCGCTGGTGCTGCAGATAGCGGGCGGCGGCGGCGTTGGCGTAGCGGATGCACCAGCCCTTATCGAGCACGAACATGCCGTCCGAAATGGTGGACAGGATCAGCTCCAGCTCCGACTTCGAGCGCATGGTGTCGGCCAGCAGCGTCGCTCCCTCCAGCGCCGAGGCGATGGCACGGGCGAACTGCTCCAGCACCAGCTCCTCCTCGGGGGGGAGGGGGTCGCCCCCGGCGCGGGCGAGGGCGATCCGGCCCAGCCGCCCGCCGCCCGCGCTCAGCAGGCTGACCTCATGCGTCCGCGTGCCGGGCTGGCGTGGCGCGGTTTCGGCCGGCTCGCCGAGTGTCACCTCGACGCGTTCGCAGGTCAGGAGCGACCGGCCGATGGCCTCGGCGCGGGCCACGATCTCATCGACATCGCGCAGCCGCGACAGCCGTTCCGAGGCGGTGGCGAGCTGGGCGAGTTGGCGGACGTGGCGCAGATTGGCGGTTTGCAGCCGCTGGATGCGGTGGCGGGCGCGCAGCCAGCCGGCCACCAGCAGGGTCAGCACGGCGGCCAGCAGGGCCAGGGTGTTGGCGCTGCGCAACCGCCAGGTCGCCAGCACCTCCGCGCGGTCGCGTCGCACCATGAGTTCCAGTTGACCGGGCAGAACGGTCCGCGTTGCCACCAGGTCGGAGGCCCGCTCCGTCGCGGAGTCCGGCGGCGCCCGCAGGATGACCCGCCTGCCGGCGTCGAGCAGCAGGATGCTGCCGCCGCTGCCGCGGTCCTCCGCCGAGGCGGACCGCTCCAGCCAGTACGCCCCCATGGCGAGTACCGCGGCCCCGGCGGGCGCGCCGTCCGGGCCGCCGACCCGCCGCGCCACCAGCAGCGCTCCCGATCCGCCGACATACCAGGCCGGCGCCAGCGGATCGGCGAGCCGGGTCAAGGCTTCGGTGATCGTCGCCTCGGCCGGTGCCGCATCCGGCCCGCCGGCCGAGGCCACGCTGCGGCCGCCGGCATCGAACAGCGCGGCGAAGCGGGCGCCCGGAACACTGGCCAGCGCCGCCCGCAGCGACCCGGCCAGCCCGTCCGCCCGGCCGTCCCCGGCCGCCGCCGCCACCGCGTCGAGCCGGCGCATCGCGGTGTCGAGGTCGAGCCGCGCAATGGCCTGGGCGCCGTTGGCGAGGGTGGCGATCCCGTGGTCGGCCGCCGCCAGGACACGGTCGCGCTCGAGCACGCGTTGCGCCACGCCCGCCACGGTGAGCAGCACCATCGCGGCGACCAGGAACAGTTCAGGTGTGCGGCGCGGGACGGGCGGACTCGGGGTCATATTGGCCGCATGCTTGAGGTGGCGCGATCTAGCACAGCGCCGGGGGGCAAAGCCGTCAATTGACAGTTCCTGACAGTTCCGAATGTTGCGGCCCGCGGTCGCGGTGGCACGCCGACCGCCGTGAACCGTCTGACCCGCAACTTCGCCGTTGCAGAACGTCCGGAGCGGGGACTAGCTTGCCGCGCAACGACCGGATTGGCCGTACAGCCCGGGTATCCCGAGGCGGCGGAAATCCACCGGAGATTCCAGTCATGCGCCCCAACCGTCTGCGCCAGCGCCTCGATGCCGGGCTGCCCACGCTCGGCACCCACATCCTGTCCGCCTGGCCGACCCTCGTCGAGCTGATCGGCCAGGCCGGCAACTACGACTATGTCGAGTTCGTCGCCGAATACGCGCCCTTCACCATGCACGACCTCGACAATCTGGGCCGCGCGTTTGAGGTCGCCGGCCTCGCCGGCATGATCAAGGTCGAGCAGACCATGTGGACGCACCAGGCCATGCGCGCCATCGGCTCGGGCTTCCAGGCCGTGCTGTTCGCCGACCTTCGCACCGTCGAGGACGCCCGCGCCTGCGTCGCCGCCGTCCGCGCCGAGACCCCCAAGCCACGCCGCGGCAAGGGGCTGCTTGGCGTCGGCCTGCGCCGCGACGTCGGCACCTTCCGCGAACCGGGCACCCCCGCTTACGTCCAGGCGCTGGACGACGCGGTTGTCGTGTTCATGATCGAGAAGCGCCAGTGCGTCGAGGACCTCGACGCCATCCTGTCCGTCCCCGGCGTCGACATGGTCCAGTTCGGCCCCGTCGACTACGCCATGTCCACCGGCCATGCCGGCGATTGCGCCCACGCCGAGGTGCGCGCCGCCGAACGCAAGACCATCGAAACCGCGCTCAAGAAGGGCATCGCCCCGCGCGTCGAGATCGGCGAACCCAGCCAGGCCGCGCCCTATCTGGAGATGGGCGTCAAGCACTTCTGCATGGCGTGGGACGTCGGCATCCTGCACAACTTCTGGCGCGACAACGGTGCGGTGATGGCGGCCCTGCTGGCGGGGGAAAAGCCGGCGCCGAAGAAGGCGAAGCGGCCGGCGGGAAATTATCGTTAAGCGGCTGGACTGACCGCAAGGCTTGCGGCTGGCGCGCGCGCGCGACGACCCACGCCTGTACGACAGTGGCGTGGCAGCCGGCGATCATGTACGTTTCGCCGAAGCCGATGACCAGTGAGCCAGCAGCTGTGCTTGCGATGCCCCGCGTGCTCCTCATCGAGGACAATGTCGCGGTGGCGGAAACCATTCGGCGCTTCCTCGAGCGCTCGGGGATGCGTACGGCCTGGGCGGCGACCGGGGCGCGGGGCGTGGAGCTGAAAAAGAGCTTCAACCCCGACGTGGTGCTGGTCGATCTCGAACTGCCCGACACCAACGGCGTCTCGCTGATCGGCTGGCTGTCGCAAGAGCATGATTGCGGCATCATCGTCGTCTCCGGCCGCGGCGAGGAGACCGAGCGGGTGGTCGGGCTGGAACTGGGGGCGGACGACTACATCGCCAAGCCGGTCCATTTGCGCGAGATGGTGGCGCGCATCCGCGCGGTGCACCGGCGCACCCACGGCCGCGTCCCGGCGAGTCCGCCACCGCCGCTGCGCCATGTCGGGCCGTTCACGGTGGATCTGCAGCGGCGCGCCATGTTCGACGCGTCGGGTCGCCCGGTGGTGCTCACCGGGGCGGAGTTCACCGCGCTGCAGACGCTGTTGGAGGCGGCCGGCGAGCCGGTTTCCCGCGAGCGGCTGTCGGAGGCCGCGCTGCGGCGGCCCTGGCGGGCGGAGGATCGCAGCATCGACCAGCTGGTCTTCAGCCTGCGCCGCAAGCTGGCCGACGACGACCCTGGCCAGCGGCTGATCCAGTCCGTGCGCGGCGCCGGCTATGTGCTGGTGCGCGGCGCCGCCGCCGGCGAGACATGACGCGCCGCGATGCGGTAAAACAGCGGCTGACGCGCGGCGAGGCCCAGGCGCGGTTCCAAGCGGCGCTGGCTGCCGCCCTCGCCGACGGACGTGATTGCGCGCTGTTCGGCATCGAGTTGCTCGATCTGGCGGACATCTCGGCGACCTTCGGCCCTGCCGCCACGCGCGCCATGTTGCGTCAGGTGCAGCGGCGGCTGGAGGGCGCGACGGCGCACTGCGTGCGCCTGGGCGAGCGCCGGTTCGGCGTGCTGCTGGAGGGCATCGCCACCCCGGAAGCGGCGCTGCGCGCGGCCCGGCGCATGTGCCGCGAGGCGGCGCTGCCGGTTGCCGTGGGCGAGCGCGACATGGCCGCCGCGGTGTGCGTCGGCGCGGCGCTGGCGACCCCTGGGCGCTTCGGCCCGGGTGCGGGTGGCACCGCCGGCGAACTCGCCAAGCGCACCCAGGCCGCGCTGGCCGAGGCGCGCCGCGAGGGACCCGGCCAGTGCTGCCTCTACAGCACCGACATCGACGAGCGCCTGCACAGCCGCGTCATCCTGCGCCAGTACCTGAAGCAGGCCCTGGCGGCGCGGCAGTTCCACATGCAATACCAGCCGATCGTCGCCCTGCGGGACGGCAGCGTGGCCGGGGCCGAGGCGCTGATCCGCTGGGACCATCCCCAGCTCGGTGCGATTGCGCCGGAAAGCTTCATCCCCGTCGCCGAGGAAAGCGGGCTGATCGCCCAGATCGGCGCGCTCGCGCTGGAGATGGCGCTGCGCCAGGCGCAGCAGTGGAACCAGGAAGGGCTGCGGCCGCCGCGGATCGCGGTGAACGTCTCCGGCCTGCAACTGCGGCGCTCCGGCTTTGCCGAGACGGTGGCGCGCGCCCTGGCCGCCACCGACACCTATCCGGAATGGCTCGAATTGGAACTCACCGAGGGCTCGCTGATCCAGGACACCGTCGAGACCAATCGCGTGCTCGACACGCTGACGGCCATGGGCGTTTCGCTGACCATCGACGATTTCGGCACCGGCTACGCCTCGCTGCGCTACCTGCGCGACCTGCCCGTGCACAAGCTGAAGATCGACCAGGTGTTCGTCGCCGACATCGCCACCGACCAGCGCGATGCGCGGCTGGTCGCCGCCATCGTGGCGATGGCGCGCAGCCTCGAACTCGCGGTGGTGGCGGAGGGCGTCGAGACCGGGGCGCAGCGCGCCGCCCTGCTGGCGGCGGGCTGCCCGGTCGGCCAGGGGCATTTTTTCCTGCCGCCGGTGTCGGCCGATGAACTCGGCGCCTATGTGGCGCGGCACGGCCGGGTCTGAGGCGGGATCAGCCGGCCTGACGGTGGGCGGTTACCGCGGCGAGGAATTTGCGGATGTCGTCGGCGCGCATCGGCTTGGCGGCGGCCTGCACGAGCCGCAGCCCCTGGGCCCGCCCGAGAGTGACGCCCATGCGCAGCCAGGTGTCGCCGTAGCCCGTCACCAGCAGCACCGCGATGCGCGGATCGAAGGCGGCGACTTCCTTCAACACCTCGTAGCCGTCCTCGTCGGGCATCATGATGTCGACGATCAGGCAGTCCGGGTGGTGACGGTCCAGCAGCACGCGGATCGGCTCGCCGTCGCTGGCGGCCTCGGCACGGAACCCAACGGCCCGGCACATGGCGGTGATGGTGGTGGCAACCTCCTTGCGATCGTCGATCACCAGCACCAGCGGCTTGCCGGTCTTATCCTGCCGATCTGCCGGTTTGCCGGGTGGCTGCATCGGTGACGTCACTCCGTGCGGGCGGGGCAGCGCAGTTTCCACGGCGGGCACGCCGCTGGCAGGCAGGGGCAACCTCGGCACGGAATCACAACCGCCCGGATGACTCCATGTGCCGCGTGCCAAGTGGGCCCTGGCGACCCATTTGTCTGCCGTCGGTCGATAAACAAGCCACAGCGGCAATTTTTTGTCGAATCGGGCGCATCCATCCCGGCACGGGACGGCGCCGAGGGAAAACCGGTGCACCGGGGCGCCCATTCGGCGAGGATGCGCCGCGACAACCGCCCTGTGACGGGAGCGACGAATTCGCCATGCGCCAGGTCATCGTCAACGACAGGATGCAGCAGGGCTACCGCTATGCCTGCACAGCGCCGGTCGGGCGCGATTTCGACCCGGACTTCAAGCCGGAGCTGACGCCCGCGGAAATGCTGGAACTCGGGGTGTTCGGCGGCAAGTACATGACCGACACGCGCGGCGAGTTTCCCGCCCGGTGGTTCATCCGAGCCAAATTGTCGCCGGATCGGCGGGATTGCTCGCTCAACTTCTTCGGGGTCGATGCGAGCCAGAGGCTCTCGGTCTGGCGCGCCAAGGGGTGGCTGCATCCGGACGATCCGCGCGGCTGGTTCCAATGGTATTGCCGCTATTTCATGGGCCGTCGCATGCCGGAGGAGGACCGGCGCCAGATCGGGCGTTGGCGGGCGATGCGCCGGCACGTCCGGCAGATCCAGCGCAACTGCGAACCAGGCGACCTGGGCTGCCGCCGCCGGCAACGGCAGGCGCTGCTGCACTGGGCGTACGACAGCCGCAGGATTTGAGCGCTGTCGGCCATTACTGTCGGAGGCGGTCTGGACACCCGGCTCGCCGCGCGGCAATACGGCGTGTACAACGCCGCGCGAGGATCGAGCATGAACGTGCTGACTCCCGGATCCGGTTCCACCGCCGCCCTGCGGGTCTCCGCCAGCGCCGGTGACGTCGTGCCGGTGCTGTTGTCCGGCGGCTCCGGCTCGCGGTTGTGGCCGGTTTCCCGCGCCAGCTTCCCCAAACAGTTCTGGCCGCTGATCTCCGAGCGCTCGATGATCGAGGAAACCGCGCGCCGCGCGCTGGGCGAGGGCTTCGCCGCGCCGATCGTGGTGTGCAACCAGGATCACCGCTTCCTGGTGGCCGAGGAGTTGCGCCGCGCCGGCGTGGCTTCCCCGCGCATCGTGCTGGAGCCGGTGGGCCGCAACTCGGCGCCCGCGATCGGCGCCGCCGCCCTGCTGGTGGCCGAGCAGGACCCCGACGCGGTGCTGTGGATGATGGCCGCTGACGCCGCCATCCGCGACGTGCCGGCCCTGCACCGGGCGCTGGCCGCGGCGGTGGCGGCCGCGCGGGACGGCCGGATCGTGACCTTCGGCATGCGGCCGAGCTCGGCCGAGACGGGCTATGGCTATATCGAGGTGGGCGCGCCGCTGCCCGGGCTGCCCGGGGTGCGCGACCTGGCCCGCTTCATCGAGAAGCCCGACCAGGCCACCGCCGAAGTGCTGGCCACCTCCGGACGGCACCTGTGGAACTCGGGCATGTTCGTGTTCACCGCGCGCACGCTGCTGGCCGAGTTGGAGACCCACGCGCCGGCGCTGCTGGAGGCGTTGCGCCCGGCGGTCAGCGGGCGGACGCAGGACCTCGATTTCATCCGCCTGGAGCCGGAGGCCTTCGCCCGGGTGCCGGATATCAGCCTGGACTACGCGGTGGCCGAGCGGACCGCGCACGCCGCGGTGGTGCCGGCCGACCTGGGCTGGTCGGACGTGGGCAGTTGGGGCGCGCTGTGGGAACTGGGCGCCAAGGACGTGGCCGGCAACGTGGCGGTGGGCGATGTGCTGCTGGAGGGTGCCGACAACTGCTACGTGCGCAGCGACGGCATCGTGACCGCGGTGGTGGGGTTGCAGGACGCGGTGGTGGTGGTGACCGACGATGCCGTGCTGGCCATGCACCGCGACCGCGCCCAGGACGTCAAGCGCGTGGTGGATCGGCTGCGCGCGGCCGGGCGGCACGAAGCGGTGGCGCACAACCGGGTGTATCGCCCCTGGGGGTTCTACGACACGCTGATCAAGGGCGAGCGGTTCGAGGTGAAGCGGATCGTGGTGTCGCCCGGGCACAGGCTATCGTTGCAGAAGCATTTTCATCGTTCCGAGCACTGGGTGGTGGTCAGCGGCACCGCGCTGGCGACCTGCAACACGCTGACCAAGCTGCTGCACGAGAACGACAGTTTCGATCTCCCGCTGGGCTGCATGCACCGCCTCGAGAATCCGGGACGGATACCGTTGATCGTCATCGAGGTGCAGAGCGGCCAGTACCTGGACGAGGACGACATCGTGCGGGTCGAGGATACCTACGGCAGGGGCTGACGATGACCACGAGCAAGTTTGGGCCGGCCGACATCCGCGGCATGCTGCCGCCGCTGGTGACGCCGTTCACGCCGGACGAGGCGATCGACGAGGCCGCGTTCCGCCTGCAAATCCGCTACATGATCGGCCAGGGCGTGCACGGACTGGTGGTCGGCGGCAGCGCCGGCGAGGGGTTCACCCTTTCCCAGGATGAACTGCGCCGGCTCACCGCCATCGCCGCCGAGGAAGTGGGCGAGCGCGTGCCGCTGCTGGCCGGCATCATTGCCAACAGCACCGGCGATGCCATCGCGCGCGCCCGGGCGGTCGCCGATCTCGGCGTTTGCGCGCTGCAGGTCACGCCGTCGCACTACATCTTCAGGACCGGCGACGCGGCGATGCTCGCGCACTTCCGTGACATCTCCGAGGCCGTCGGACTGCCCGTGCTGATCTACAACGTGATCCCCTGGAACTATCTGTCGCCGGCGCTACTGGTCCGCATCATGGACGAAGTGCCCGGCGTTGCCGGCGTGAAGCAAAGCGCCGGCGACCTGCGCGCGCTGAGCGAACTCGTCGTCAGCGTGGGCGACAGGCGCCGCATCCTCGGCGCCATCGATGCGCTGGTCTATCCCTGCCTGGCGGTCGGCGCGCACGGCATGGTGTCGCAAATCCTCACGGCGCTGCCGGGACCTTGCGTGCGGATGTGGAACCTGGTGCAGGCCGGCCGGCACGCCGAGGCGCTGGACCTGCACCAGCGGATGGCGCGCGTGTGGAACGCGATCAATGCCGACAACCGGGTTGCGGTGACCAAGTTCACGCTGTCGCTGCAGGGGGTGGCGACCGGCCAGACCCGCCGCCCGCTGGAGCCGCCGAGCGAGGCACAGATGGCGGGCGTGCGCGCGGTGATCGGCCTCGTCCTGCCCGACCTGGATCGACGCGCGACGGCCTGAACCGGCGCGGCCCTCACAGCGTGCGCCGCCGCGGATCGAGCTGGTCGCGCAGCGCGTCGCCGATCAGGTTGAACCCTACCACGACAAGGAAAATCGCCAAGCCCGGGAACGTCGCGATCCACCAGGCCGAGAGAAAATACGAGTGCC
>CAYWOW010000059.1:13852-17514 GCA_964459005.1 uncultured Acetobacteraceae bacterium | reverse complement strand
CGGGTCAGCCAGCGCGCCGGCACGGCCGGGGCGCCGTCGCGCCGGCGCGAACAGGACAGCACCACTTTCGGCGCTGCGCAGGCGCAAGTGAAGAAATCATGGGCGGCCTGGCCGATCGCCTCCTCGGTGCCGGGCAGGCCGGCGCGGGCGCGCATCGGCCGGCTCATCCACGGGCCGGGATCGGTGGCGGGCGGCCAGACGCCTTCGACCAGCCCGCCCAGCACCATCAACTCCACCGATTGCAGCCGGGCTTCGAGCAGACCCCAGATGAACACGCGCGGATGCTCGCCGCCCACGCGACCCCGCAGGGCACGGCGGCTGCGCACCACTGCACCCTCCAGCAGTGCCTCCAGCAGACCCGCGAGAATCGACGGTGGCTGATCAGGCAGCCGCAACAGCGCCGGGCGCGCGCCGGCCAGCAGCACGGCCAGCGCCTCGCCTTCCTCCTGCGACCACAGGCGCGTAGGGCCCGGGGTGTCGTCGGTGGCGGCCAGGGCTTCCGCCGATTCGACGAGGGCGGCGAGCAGCGCATCGGGCGCGAGGCTGGCGGCGGCGTTAGCGCGCAACAGGGGCTCCAGGCAGGATTCCACCGCGTCCAGCAGGCCGCGCGCTTCCGGCGGGGCGTCTTCGGCACGGGCACGCAGCCCGGTCAGGCCGGGCGGCGGCTTCGGCCCGCGCAAGGCGGTTTTTTCCAGCGCCCGCGCTGCCGCCCGGCAGGAAGCGGGCGACAGGCCGGCCGCCGCAAGCGGATGCTTCAGCAGCGCCAGCAACGCCACCGGCGCCAACCGCGACGCCACCGCCTCGGCGAGCAGGCGCAAGAACACCGCCGGCGGGGCGTCGGACAACTTCTCGCCGGCGCTGTCGTCGGCCACCACACCCCAGCGCAGCAACTCGGCGGAGACCCGCACGGCGAGCGCGCGGTCCGGCGTCACCAAGGCGGCGCGGGCGCCCGGCGTGCCCAGGGCATCGCGCAGGATGAGCGCGATGGCGACCGCCTCCTCTTGCTCGTCCGCCGCCTCCAGGCGGAAGAGACCGGCCGTCTCGACCGCTCCGGGCGTGCGCCAGGCGGCCAGCGCGGTGGCCGGCAGCAAGGCGCGGGCCAGCGTGGACACGCGGCCGGGCGGCGCCACGGCGGGACCGTCCCAGCGCGCGACGTCGCCACGGGTCGCGCCGAGCCCGGTCAGCAGCCGGCGCAACCCGGCCTGCGGATGGGCGTCGTCCACCGCCTCCCAGGCCGCTTCGGGAAGGTCCAGATCGAGCCCGGGCAGCACCACCAGCCCCCGCGGCAGCCCCGCCACCACGCGCAGCAGCCCGGCCACTGCGGGAATGCCAGCGGTGGTGCCGGCGACCCAGACTGGCTCGGCCGGCGGGTTTTCCTGCCAGGCGCGGGCCTGGGCACGCAGCAGCGCCACCTGCCGGGCGGCCGGGTTCATCAGGCCGGAAGCGGCGAGAAAATCGGGCCAGGCCCGGGTGACGATTTCCAGGAACCGCAGGGTGGCCTGCCAGTGCTCGGCATGGGCGGCCTCGGCGGCCCGCGCCAGGGCGGCGGGGAGCTCGATCTCCGACCGCTCGGCCTCGTCCATCAGGCCCGCGAGTTCGCGCGCCAGCAGCAACGCGCGGTCGGCGGTGCCGGCGCCGCCGAGCGCGGCCGGCAGCTTCATCACCAGCGCGGCGAGCGCGCCCAGCCGCTCCTGCGGATCGACCGCGGGCGGCAGATCGAGCGCGCCGGCGAGCGCCAGCGGCGCCTCGTCGGGCGCGCCGAGGGCGGCGATGCGCGGCAACAGCATGGGCCGTCCGCCGCCCGCACGCAGAAAAGCCTCCGCCAGTGCCCGTGCGGCGCGTCGGGTTGGCAGCAGGATCAGCCCGCGCGCCAGCACGTCGGCGCCGTACTGGGCGAGCCAGCGCGCGGCCAGCGTGTCGAGGAACGCGACTTCGGCCGGGATGGTGGCCAGTCTCACCGGCTGGCGCCGGTGCGTTGCGCGTACAGGCTGGCCTCGGCCTCGGCCAGGTCAAGCGGCGTGGAGAGGTGAAACCACAGCCCGTCATGCACGACGGCTCGCAACCGGCCGGCAGCGAGGGCGCGGTCCCAGGCCAGGGTCATCGAGAACTGGCCCTTCGGCGCCTTGGCCAGCAGCCGCGGGGCGATCAACTGGATGCCGGCATAGATGTAGGGAACGATCTCGCCTTCGCGGCGGCGGCGCACCGCCCCCAGCGGGTCGAGGGCGAAGTCCCCCGGACCGGTCTCGGACCGCGTCTGGCACGTGCGGTTGACCAGCAGCAGAGCGTCGGCGGGCGTGGCGATGTCCCAGGCTGCGGCGAGGCGGGCCAGCGCCGGGGTCGGCCCGTCCAGCCACAAGGCATCGCCGTTGACCACGAAAAACGGGTCGGGCCCCAGCAGATCGAGCGCGGCGCGCACGCCCCCGCCGGTGTCCAGCAGCGCTTCCTCCCGGCGCAGCACGGTGCGTGGACCCGTGGGTCGGGCGGCCAGATGCGCGGCCACGGCGTCGGCGTGCCAGTGGGTGTTCACCACCACCATCTCCACCCCGGCCTCGCCCAACCGGTCGAGCGCGTGGTCGAGCAGGGTGCGCCCGCCCAGGGTCAGCAGCGGCTTGGCGGTGGCGTCGGTGAGCGGGCGCATGCGAGTGCCCCGACCCGCGGCCAGCAGCATGGCGGTGCGCGGGCGGGTCATGCCAGGGCCCCGATGCGGTCCGGCCAGCCCAGCAGCACGGCGCGCCGAGCCTCCCCCGCGAGCAGGCGCAACCGTACCTCGAGCGCCCTGGGCGGACGCAGCGCGCCGAGTCGCTCCGGCCATTCGGCCAGCACGATATCGGCGCAGGCCTCGTCCCATCCCAGTTCGAGCATCGCCGCCGGCCCGTCCAGCCGCCAAAGGTCGAAATGGTGCACCGGGCCGAGGCGGGTGTCGTAGCTCTGCACGAGGGTAAAACTCGGGCTCGGCACTTCGAGCGCCGCATCGGCGCTGGCGGCGCGCAGGAAAGCGCGGGCGAAGGCCGTCTTGCCGGCGCCGAAGGGACCTTCCAACAGGATGACGTCGCCCGGCCGCGCCAGTGCCGCGACCGCTTCGGCCAGCGCCTCGGTGGCGGCCAGATCGGGCAGGTCACGATGCACGCCGGACGCGGGCGACTCGGGTTCGGGCATGCGGGCAATGTGCCCCCCCTGACACACCGCCTCAACCTCGCGCTTGCCTCGGCGGCGCGCCGGGGTAGGTTGCCCTGCATGACACAGACCCCGCCGCCGCAACAGATCGCCGCCGACGTCGCCATCGTGGGGGCGGGTCCGGTGGGCCTGTTCGCCGCTTTCGAGCTTGGCATGCTGAAACTCGGCAGCGTGCTGATCGACGCGCTGGACGAGGTCGGCGGGCAGTGCACGGCGCTCTACCCGGAAAAGCCGATCTACGACATCCCGGCCCACCCGGCGCTGGAGGCCGGCGAGCTGATTTCCCGCCTCGAACAGCAGATCGCGCCGTTCCGGCCGGGCCGCCTGCTGGGCCGGCGGGTGGAGCGGCTGGAAGGAGCGTCGGGCGCGTTCACGCTGGGCACCGATCGCGGCGACGTGGTGCGCTGCAAGGCGGTGATCCTGGCCGCCGGCGCCGGCGCCTTCGGCCCCAACCGCCCGCCGCTGGAGGGGCTCGCCGAGTACGAGGC
>CAYWOW010000059.1:6881-13752 GCA_964459005.1 uncultured Acetobacteraceae bacterium | reverse complement strand
GGCATTTTCGCCATCGGCGATGTCGCGAGCTATCCGGGCAAGCTGAAGCTCATCCTGCAGGGCTTCTCCGAAGCGGCGATGGCGGCGCACGCGATTTACCCGATCGTGTTCCCCGATACCGCGTTGCATTTCGAGTATTCGACCAGCACGGGCGTGCCGGGCGTGAGCTGAACGTTAAATCCGGCAGCGCGCGGGACAAGCCGCTTGACGCACTAATATATTAGTGCGACGGATTGCAGGCATCGGAATGAGACCCGCGCTGGCCGGCCCGGCTGGCGCGGGTGGCTGTCAACCGCAGGTGCCCCGAAATGGCCGTGACGCATGACGCCTTGCTGCTTGCCCGCCAGGCCGGCGGGACGGCGGCTGGGCGTTAAGAAGTCGAATGCCGGCCAACGAGCCGGCCGAACAGGAGGTAACGATGCTAAGAAGAGAATTGCTGCAACAGGGCGCGGTCGCTGGCGGCCTGGTGCTCGCCGCACCCCGGATTTCGCGCGGCGCCGAGCCGATCACGTTGCGCTTCGCCCATTACGTGCCGGCCGATCATCCGGCAAACGTCGCCGCCGAGCAGTTCGCCAAGCAGGTGGCGGAGCGGACGCACGGCGCCGTCAAAGTTGCCATCTTCCCGAACAACCAGCTGGGCGATCCGCCGCAGGAAGCGGCACAGATCCGCTCCGGCGTGATCGACATGGGCCTGCCGACCCAGGGCCAGCTCGACAAATACGACAAAGCCTTCGCCGTGATCCCGCTGCCGTTCGTCTTCGACGATCGCGCCCATGTCTTCCGCGTCATCGATGGCCCGGCCTTCGATTGGCTCGCGCCCCTGGCCGAGAAGCAGGGCTTCGTCATGCTGCGGAACTGGGACTACGGGTTCCGCGATGTCACCAACGGCGTCCGCCCGGTGATGGTGCCGGACGACTTGAAGGGCCTCAAGATCCGCACGCCGCCGGAAGTCCAGATCGAGGGGTGCTTCAACGCGCTCGGCGCCATCGTCACGCCGATCTCCTTTGCCGAGCTCTATCTCGCGCTGTCGCAGCACGTCGTCGACGCCGAGGAGAACCCGATCGCCGTCATCTACTTCAGTAAATTCTACGAGGTGCAGAAGCATCTCGCGCTGACGCGGCATGTCTACAACAACATGATCCATGTCGTGGCCGTCTCCACCTGGCAGAAGCTGACACCCGAGATGCAGCAGATCTTCCGTGAGGAGAGCACCTCGGCGGGCAACCTGATGCGCAAGCTGATCGACGACCAGGAGGCGGATCAGTTGCAGCAGATCAAGAGCCACGGCGTCCTGGTGACGGAACCCGATCGCGCTCTCTTCCGGGCCAGGATGGAACCCGCCTGGAAGCGCGTTGCCGACTACGCGGGCGCGGACAATGTGAAGAAGTTCACCGACATGGTGGACAAAATGCGCAAGGCCTGAAACTGATGCTGGTGCCAGATCCGGCCGCCGCTCTCGCCCCGGGTGGGGCGGCGGCCGGGCACGCTGAAGCGGGCACGTGCATGCGCCGCCTGCTCGGCCCCGTGGACCGGGTGGGGGAAGCCATTCTCGTCGCCGCCCTGCTCGGCGAACTCGGGGTGATCGTCCTCGATGTGGTGGCGCGCAGTTTCGGCTCCAGCGGCTTCCTCTGGACCCAGGAGGTGGCCCAGTTCGCACTTTCGGTAATCACTTTCATCGGCGGCGCGGTCGCCTATCGCGGCGGGCAGCACAGCCCGGTGCGCATCGTTGTCGATCGGCTGTCGCCCGCCGCCCGCGCGACATCGCTCGCGCTCGCCGACTGGCTCGTGCTGCTCGCCGCCATCATTGCAGGCCTGGCCTCGATCCCCGTGATCGAAGCAAGCTGGGGCGAGAACACGCCGATCCTCTCGCTGCCGGCAGCGGTCATGGTCATCCCGCTCGCGGTCTGCATGGTGCTGCTCGCGCTTTACGCCCTGGCCCGCATCCTGGGCCACGAGAAGCGGATGGCTCTGCGCGTGGGCGTGCCGCTCATCCTCGTGTTGGCGGCCGTCCTGGCGACCCGGGCGGCGTGGTCGCCTTTCGTCCAGGGCGACGCCGGCATGTACGGCTCGCTCGTGCTTCTGTTCGCGGCGGTACTGGCCGGCCTGCCCATCGGTTTCGCGCTGATACTGGCCGCTTCGTCCTATCTCTGGGGCGCCAACGCGATCCCCTTGCTGGCGCTGCCGCAGAACATGGTGAACGGCACCAGCAATTTCGTGCTGCTCGCGGTTCCGTTCTTCATCTTTGCCGGGCTGATCATGGAGCGCGGCGGCATCAGCCTCAGGCTGGTGCGTCTGGTGCACGCCCTCGTCGGGCACTGGCGGGGCGGCCTGCTCCAGGTGATGGTCGGCAGCATGTATCTGGTCTCCGGCCTGTCCGGCGCGAAGGTCGCCGACGTCGCCGCCGTCGGCACCGTGATGCGGGATATGCTGCAGAAGGAACACATCCCCGATGCCGAAGGCGCCGCGGTGCTCGCCGTCTCGGCGGTGATGGGCGAGACGGTGCCGCCCTCGATCGCCATGCTGGTGCTGGGCTCCATCACCAACCTCTCGATCGCCGCGCTCTTCATCGGCGGCCTGGCTCCGGCGGCGGTCATCGCGGTCTGCCTGATGCTGCTGATCTGGGTGCGCGCGCGCAAGAGTGCCACACGTCACCCATGGGTGGGCGGACGGGCTCTGCTGCGCGCCAGCCTCGGTGCCGTGCTGCCGCTCGTCATGCCGGTGGGGCTGATCGCCGGCATCGTGCTGGGCATTGCCACCCCGACCGAGGTTTCCGCGTTCGCGGTGCTGTATGGCCTGGCGCTCGCCATGATCGGCTACCGCGCCATGAGCCCCGCCGCCTTCGTCCGCACCATTATCGATACCGCGATGATGACCGGCATGGTGCTTTTCATTCTGTCCGCCGCCGGCGGGTTCTCCTGGACGCTGACCGTCGCCCACCTGCCGCAGCGCCTGGTCGAGCTGCTCAACGCCGTGGGCAACAGCCAGGTGATATTCCTGATCGGCTCGCTCGTGCTCCTGATCATTATCGGCACGCTTCTGGAAGGGCTGCCGGCGCTCAATGTGCTGGCCCCGCTGCTGCTGCCGATCGCCGGCACGATTGGCCTGAGCCAGTTGCACTACGGCATCATGCTGGTCATCGCCATGGGCATCGGCGCCTTCATGCCGCTGGCGGGGGTGGGGTTCTATGTCTGCTGCGCGGTGATGCGCTCGCCGACCGAGGATGTCGCACGGGCCATGCTGCCCTATCTCGTGGTGCTGATTATCGGCTTGCTGATCGTCACCTTCATTCCGTGGTTCACGCTGTTTCTGCCGCGGGCTTTCGGCTTCGCGTAACAACCGGTCTCGCTGGCCGCCGCCGTGCCGTTGCTACTTCCTCACGTTCTGAATTTCGAAAGGATTCCAAGATGGCTTACGCTCCCAACAAGAAGTCGAAATACTGCTACACGATCGCGGACATCCCGCTGGTGCCGTTGACCGAGCAGTCGAGCACCCGCTTCGTCGCGGCCGGCCCCGCGCTGCTCAGCTTCATCACCAACCCGCCGGGCTGCGTGTTCCCCCTGCACAAGCATGAGGCGGTGCAGATCCTCGTCATCCTGGAGGGCACCGAAGAGCATGTCTGCGGCGGCGAGACGTTCCACATGGAAGCCGGCGACGTGTGTGTGCATCCCTCGAATGTCGAGCATGGGGGCACCACCACCACCGGCTTCCGCGGCATCGACATCTTCGTTCCGCCGCGCGAGGACTATCTGCAACTGATGGCCAAGCACGGCCTGCCGATCGTCGGCCCGAAATAGTCGCAACGACAGCGTGCCGCACCACGGCCGCCGCCTCGGCGCGGCGACCGTGGTGGGCCAGCCCGGACGAGAGTGAATCGGATAGCCATGGGGGCTATCGCCACGACTCTCCCTTGCAGGAGAGGTGAAGAACCCGCCAAGCGGGAGGAGGAAATCATGCTGCTAACCCGTCGTTACTCGGCCATCGCAGGTGGTTGCGCCGTCATCGGTGCCGGCCTGTTGTCGAGCGCCGCGGCACTTGCCGCCACGCCCGACGACACGGCGGCGGTCGTGGCGGCCAGCGAGGCCCTGCGGAAGGCGATGCTCGATGCCAACAAGGCACAGCTCGACGCGCTGACCGCGCCCAAGCTGGTCTATGTCCATTCGGACGGCCACGTCGAGGACAAGGCCACCTATGTCGGCACCATCGCGACCAAGAAGACGGTCTACACGATGATCAGCCTGTCCAACGTCAACACGTTCGTTTCCGGCGACGTTGCGGTCATGCGCCTGATCTTCGACTGCACGTCCCAGGACGTGGGCCAGCCCGTCGCCAACTCGCATCTCGGCATCATGCAGACCTGGCAGAAACTGGGCGGACACTGGAAGCTGCTGGCCCGGCAGGCCTACCACATCTGAACGGACGTTCGGCTGGCCGTACGCACAGAATTTTCAACGACGGCCGTCGCGCCGGTGTGGCGGCCGTGGTTGACTTCGGAAGGGCCACCCCTAAGTTGCCCGTGCAACTTGTGAATCCCCTTAATATGCCCGCGGCCGGGCATTCCTATTGGTCACGTCACGCCCGCAGATGAGAAACGGTGTTTTGAGCATTACTCCAGCAACCCGGCGGCGGCGCCTGCGGCCGGTGCTGCCCAACGGCCTGCCTGCGGACAACGGCATCCGGCGGCACACCGCGGCCGAGCAGGTCTATCGGATCCTGCGCCTCGAAATTCTTTCCCTGCAACGCAAGCCGGGCGATCCGATCAACGATCGCGAAATCGAGACCACGTTCGGGGTTAGCCGTACGCCGATCCGTGAGGCGATCCTGCAGCTGGCGGCGGAGAACCTGGTCGAGATCCAGCCGCAGTCCGGCACTTTCGTCGCCCGCATTCCGCTCGCGGTGCTGCCGGAAGCGATCGTCATCCGCAAGACGATCGAGGAGCTGACCGTGCGGACCGCCGCCGGGTGCGCTTCCGATCGGCAGGTCGCCCATTTGCGCGCGATCCTCAAGCGCCAGCGTGCCTGTGCGACGGCCGGCGACCCGATGGGTTTCTATACCGCCGACGAGGAGTTCCATGCCGCGATCGCGGAGATCGGCGGCTATCCGAGCAGTTGGCCGCTGGTATTGCGGGTGAAGGCGCAGGTGGACCGCTTCTGCCATCTGACACTGCCGCAGCCCGGCCGGATGGGGCGGCTGTTGCGCGAGCACGCGGCGATCGTCAACGGCATCGCCGCGCACGATCCGGACCGGGCCATGGCGGCGTTGGCCGAGCATCTCGACAGGCTGATGGCCGGTCTGGTGCTGGCGCCGGATTTCGACCCCAACTACTTCATCGGCGACCCGCTCGCCCTGGCGGCGGGGACGCGTGCGGTCGGACAGCGGGATGGCGCCGGGGGCAAGCCGCCGGCGCGGGCGCTCGTCGCCCCGGCGCTGGTGGGCGACTGACGGCGGACGCAAGAGGCGGGAGGCGCTGCGCCTTCCCCGCCGCACGATTCCTCACGTCGCGTAATCCGACCCTTCCTTGTCGAGAATCCGCCGCCACGCATCGAGGTGCATGCGCGCATCGACCTTGTCGCCCCACGGGCCCGTGTAGCGCCGTCGGCTTTTCTCGGGCAGCACGGCCAGCGGCTGGCCGGTGGACATGGCGGTGACCTGATACATCGCCGTACGCTCGGCCTGATGCAGTTCGTCGAAGGCCTCCGCCACCGTCCGACCGGCCACCGATACGCCGTGGCTGCCCATCAGCAGGATCGTCTTGTCGCCCATCACCCGCGCCAGCCGGTCGCCCTCCTCGTTGCTGTTCGCGGGGCCCTCGAAGTCGAGGTCGTAGGCCACGCGGTCGTTCAGCATCAGATTGTTCTGGTGGGCCAGCGCGAATTTCGGATCGGCCAGCATCGACAACGCGGTGAGATACTGGGGATGCACGTGCAGCAGGCACACCACGGCGGGATTGCGGAGGTGAATGCGCGCATGGATGTAGAACGCCACCTTGCGCAACTCGCCCTGTCCGCGCAGCACCCGACCCCCGAGATCGCAGACGATCAACGAGGACGCCGTCAGCTCCTCGAACCGCCAGCCCCGCGGATTGATCAGGAAGGTCGGCGCCTCGCCCGGCAGCATCAGGCTGTTGTGGTTGCCGATCTGCTCGTTCCAGCCCAGCCGCGCACACACCCTGAATACCGCCGCCATGTCGCAGCGCAGCCGCCACTCCTCGGCCTCGGCGTCGGAATTGGTCAGCGATTGCACGATCACGGACATGTTTTGCTCTCCCCCATTACCCGCCGGGCTTGCGCCCAGGCTTCATCTTGCCAAGCCGCGCCTTGCATGACCAGCATTACGGCAATCCCCCACAGGGGGGACCAGACTATGGGGGAGATAAAATGACCGGACCGTCGATCTGCCGCCGTAGCGTGACCACCGGCCTGTTGGCCGCCGCCCTGCCGCTGCCCGCGATCGCCCAGGGCTCAGGCGCCGGCAAACGCGGCGGCGACGTCATCGTCGCCCAGCAGGCCCAGCCGCCGACGCTCGACGCGCAGACCACCACCGCCCAGGCCTCCCGCAACATCACGCTGCATATCTACGAATCGCTCTACACCCGCGACGAGGGCGCCAACCCGAAACCGGAACTGGCCGAAGGCGTCGATATCGCGGCGGACGGGCTGACCTATCGCTTCACGCTCCGCGGCGGGGTGAAATTCCACAACGGCAAGACGCTGACTTCGGCCGACGTGAAGGCCAGCATGCAACGGTATGCGAAAATCGGCGGCTCCGGCGACGTGCTGAAGCCGGTGGCGGCCTTTGAGACGCCGGACGCGAACACCTTCGTGATGAAGCTCGCCAGCGTGTTCCCCGGCATGATCGACGCCATCAGCAGCCC
>CAYWOW010000059.1:0-6781 GCA_964459005.1 uncultured Acetobacteraceae bacterium | reverse complement strand
TCGTGATGAAGCTCGCCAGCGTGTTCCCCGGCATGATCGACGCCATCAGCAGCCCGCGCGCTCCCTTCGTCATCATGCCGGAGGAGGAGTGCGGCAAGCCGCTCGGCCAGCCCGCCCTGATCGGCACGGGCCCGTTCAGCTTCGTCGAATACAAACCCGACAGCCACGCCAAACTGGTCCGCTTCGACGGCTACGCGCCGAATACGGCCTACACCAAGCGGGACGGATTCACCGGCCGCAAGACGGCGTATTTCGATTCCGTCACTTTCCGCTTCATGCCCGAGGGCGGCGCCCGCACCGCCGGGTTGCAGACCGGCGAGATCCACGTCCTGGAGGCGCTCGACGTAGCGGCCGCCAAGCGGCTCGAGAGCGACAAGAACATCGCCGCCCATACCATGATGCCGTGGGCGTTCATGACGCTGATGATGAACACCAACTGGGGCCTCACCGCCAACGTGGATTTCCGCCGCGCCGTGCAGTCCGCGCTCGACCTGGAGGAGATCATGGCGATCGCCACCGACGGGCTCTATCGCATGGACCCGGCCTGGCAGTACCCGGGCACCGGCTACTATCCCGGCATCGCGGGGCTCGACGCCTACGCGAAACAGGACCAGGCCCGGGCGAAAAAGTTCCTCCAGGCCGCCGGCTACAAGGGCGAGGAGATGGCCATCGTCGCTGACAACAGTTTCAAGGCGCACCTGGATGCCGGCACCATCGCCTCGCAACAGTTGCGCGCCGCCGGCATCAACGCGAAGCTGAACGTGATGGACTGGCCGACCGTGATGAGTACCCGCAGCAAGCCCGAGGGGTGGAACCTGTGGCCTCTGATGATGGGCATCGAACCCTATGAAGGCCCGTACAACGTGGTCGGCTTCTTCGGCGGCAAGCAGACCGTGCAGATCAGGCAGGACCCGGTGATCGAGCAGTGCATCGCCGACCTCGCCAGCAAGCTGAAGCTGGAGGACCGGGTGGCGGCGGTGAAGGCCTTCCAGGACCGGCTCTACGACCAGGCCATCGCCGTGAAGGTCGGCGATGTCGGCATCATCCAGGCCACCCGGGCCAGCGTGGCGAACTACGCGCCCTACCGGATTCCGCGCATGTGGGACTGCTGGTTCGCCTGAGCGGGCGTCATGCTCCGCTTGGCCGGGGTCCGGCTGCTGGTGGCGGTGCCGGTGCTGCTGGTGGTCTCGCTGGTGTCGTTCGGGCTGACCCTGCTGGTGCCCGGCGACATGGCGGCCTCGCTGGCGGGCAGCACCGCGAGCGCCACCGAGGTCGCCAAGATCCGCACCGAACTCGGGCTCGACCGCCCCCCGCTGGAGCGCATGGCGGCGTGGTACGGCGGGCTGCTGCGCGGCGACCTCGGCCGCTCCGTGCTGCTGAACGAGGGGGTCGGGCAGGCCATCGTCGAGCGCCTGCCCGTCACCCTGTCGCTGGCCGGGCTCGGGCTCGGGTTCGCCTGTCTGATCGGGGTGCCGACGGGTCTGCTGGCGGCGGCCAAGGCGCGGCGCTGGCCCGACCAGGCCGCCATGGGGGCCTCGCTGGTGGGGCTGTCGCTGCCCGATTTCTGGCTCGGGCTGCTGCTGGTGTGGGTGGTGGGGGTGAAGCTGCACTGGCTGCCCACCGGCGGCTTCGTGCCGCTGACCCAGGACCCGCTGGGTTGGGTGCGCTGCATGATCCTGCCGGCCGGCGCGCTGGCGGCCACCCAGGTCGGCCCGATCGCGCGCATGACCCGCTCGGCGGCGCTGGAAGTGGTGGCCAGCGACTTCATCCGCACCGCGCGGGCGAAGGGGCTGGCCGAGCCGCGGGTGTTCGCGCGCCACGTGCTGGCGGCGGCGCTGGTGCCGGTTCTCACCGTCGCCGGCATCGGCTTCGGCGTCACGCTGAGCGGGGCGCTGGTGATCGAGCAGGTGTTCAGCCTGCCCGGGGTGGGCCGGCTGGTGATCGGCGCGGTGCTGGCGCGCGACTGGCCGGTGATCCAGGGCGGGCTGCTGCTGACCGCCTTCGTGTTCGTGGCGGTCAACCTGGTGGTCGACGTGCTCTACCTTTGGGCCGACCCCCGGCTGCGGGAGCAGTCGTGAGGCTCCCGTCCCTGTTCGCCCGCCGTGGCTTCCTGCTCGGCGCGGCGCTGGTCGGGGCGGTCGTGCTGGCGGCAGCCTGCGCCCACTGGCTGGCGCCGTTCGACCCGGTGCGCAACAACTACCGCTACCGCCTGGGCGAACCGAACGGCATCTTTCTCCTCGGCACCGACCGCTATGGGCGCGACGTGTTCAGCCGCATCCTGTTCGGCGCGCGGGTATCCCTGGGCATCGGTTTTTCCGTCGCCGTCGTCTCCGGCCTCGCCGGCGGGCTGGCCGGGCTGGCCGCGGGGTGGTGGCGGCGCGCCGACCCCTGGATCATGCGCGTGATGGACGGGCTGATGGCCTTCCCCGGCGTGCTGCTGGCGATCGCGCTGGCCGCCACGCTGGGACCGAGCGAGGGCACCGTGGTGGTTGCGCTCACCGTCGCCTATGCGCCGCGCACCGCCCGGGTGATGCGCGGCGCGGTGCTGGTGGCGCGCGCCCAGGACTACGTGGAGGCAGCCCACGCCATCGGCGCGCGCACGCCGCGCATCCTGGCCCGCCACATCCTGCCGGCCTGCACGGCGCCGCTGGTGGTGCAGCAGACCTACGTCTTCGCCGTCGCCATCCTGGCCGAGGCGGTGCTGAGCTTCGTCGGCGTCGGCCCGCCGCCGCCCGCCCCCACCCTCGGCTCGATCATCGCCGACGGCCGCGACGCCATGGTGGAGGCGCCCTGGGTCATGCTGTGCCCAGGGGTGGCGATCGCCATGCTGGTGCTCGGACTCAACCTGCTCGGCGACGGGTTGCGCGACGCGTTGGACCCACGGATGCGAAGGATGGTGCGGTGAGGCCAAGTCTCCGCCCTGGACCCCGCTGCTCGTGGATAGAACCTGACGGAAGAGTCCGATTGGGAACTCCAGTGTTGCGCCTGACGTGCGATTCTGGGGGATACACACCGGCTTTATTATTGAGGTAAACGCCGCCGACCGTATCCGTCTGGCAGCAGTGGCGGACCGGAACAGCCCGCAGAAGCATGTCTGGCGCAGCGGCGGGCTAAAACCGCACCGGGAGCGTCAGTCCACTAGGTAGTTTCCGAGTCTCCCGGTGATCGAATCCAGATGCTATCCGTTTGTGAAGTTTCCGGGGCCAATGGGGCGCTGTGATGGATTGGTCGCAGATGCCTTTAGTGTGCCTTCTGTACAGGCTGTACAGGGCGTGAAAACAACGATACAGGGCGGGTGGCGAAAATGGCAACGCAGGTCATCAATCTAGGCAATATTGACAATACGCTCACGGGCGGTGATGACAATTATGTTATTACCGGGGCTAACGGCAACAACACGGTGACCCTCGGCAACGGCAATGACCAGTTTACGCTCGGCAACGGCAACAACACCCTGACCGTTGGCGACGGCACCGATCAGATCACGGCAGGCTCCGGCAACAACAGCATAACCTCAACGGGTGCGGGTGCTGATACCGTCACCTTGACCAGCGGCAACAACACGGTCGTCCTGGGCGATGGTCCGGATGCGGTGCTGGCCGGTGATGGTTTGAACATCGTAACCACGGGCAACGGAAACGACACAGTCAAGCTCGGAAGCGGCTTCGACCAGGTGACCACCGGCAATGGCAACAGCACAATCACCGTCGGCAATGGCGTCGGGGATACGATCATTGTCGGCACGGGCGGCAACACGATCGCGCTCGGAACCGGCGCCGCGGATACCGTTCATACCGGGTCCGGCAATAACATCGTGTCCGTCGCGGCCGCCGCGGTCAATGCCGACTCCATCCTGGGCGGCCTGACCAGTTTCAATGGCACCGGCAACGAGCTGATGCTGACGACCACCGGGATAATCAATGCGCCTGGCGTGGGCGGGTTCCAGATCTACCAACTGGCGAATGGCGGCGCGAATAATCTGATTCTGACGAACGCGAATTTCGCAGATCTCCCAGGGGGAACGATTACCGTCCAGGACGGCAATTCCGGCGACACGGTAAACGCCGCGGCCCTCTCGGCGGCGCACTCTGTCATCATCGATGCCGGCACCGGGGCCGACGTACTGATCGGCGGCGCCGGCAACGACGTGTTCAACGTCTCCGATCTGGCGTTCTCCAGCATTAACGGTGGCGCCGGGACGAACACGCTGGCGCTGACGTCCTCCGGCCTGACCCTGGACCTCGGCTCGTTCGGCAACCGTATCCAGAACATCGAGGTTATCAACCTTGCCGGCACCGGCAACAATGCTCTGGCGGTGTCGGCGGCGGACGTGCTGAACGTATCCGTCACCTCCCACACCCTGAAGGTGGAAGGCAATGCCGGCGACACGGTTACGATGCTCGGTACCGGATGGGTCACCGGCACGACTTCGGGCGGGTTCACCACCTACACCAACGGCCTGGCCACCCTGCAACTCAGCACGGCGCTGACCATCGCCGGAGGAACCATCGCGCCGGTCTTCGTCAATGACAACCCGCTGACCGTGTCGGTCGCCGGGACCGGAATCATCTCGTCGAGCGATCTGAGCGTCACCGATCCCGATTACACGGCCTCGCAGTTGACCTACACGGTGACGAGCGGGCCATCGGACGGCACGCTGCTGAAAAATTCGGTGGCAACCACGCAGTTCACCCAGGCCGACATCAACAGCGGGCTGATCACCTATCGGGAGAATGGCACCGTTGCCACGTCGGATGCGATTTCCCTCGTCGTAAGGGACCCGGCCGGCAACTTGGTCACCGGGTCCTTTCCAATCGTCATCACCGCCGCGGCCGATACGACGCCGCCGGTCTTCGTCAATGACAACCCGCTGACCGTGTTGGTTGGCGGGACCGGGATCATCTCGTCGAGCGATCTGAGCGTCACCGATCCCGATAATACGGCCTCGCAGTTGACCTACACGGTGACGAGCGGGCCGTCGGACGGCACGTTGCTGAAAAATTCGGTGGCAACCACGCAGTTCACCCAGGCCGACATCAACAGCGGGCTGATCACCTATCGGGAGAATGGCACCGTTGCCACGTCGGATGCGATTTCCCTCGTCGTAAGGGACCCGGCCGGCAACTTGGTCACCGGGTCCTTTCCAATCGTCATCACCGCCGCGGCCGATACGACGCCGCCGGTCTTCGTCAATGACAACCCGCTGACCGTGTTGGTTGGCGGGACCGGGATCATCTCGTCGAGCGATCTGAGCGTCACCGATCCCGATAATACGGCCTCGCAGTTGACCTACACGGTGACGAGCGGGCCGTCGGACGGCACGTTGCTGAAAAATTCGGTGGCGACCACGCAGTTCACCCAGGCCGACGTCAACAACAGGCTGATCACCTATCAGGAGAATGGCACCGTTGCCACGTCGGATGCGATTTCCCTCGTCGTAAGGGACCCGGCCGGCAACTTGGTCACCGGGTCCTTTCCAATCGTCATCACCGCCGCGGCCGATACGACGCCGCCGGTCTTCGTCAATGACAACCCGCTGACCGTGTTGGTTGGCGGGACCGGGATCATCTCGTCGAGCGATCTGAGCGTCACCGATCCCGATAATACGGCCTCGCAGTTGACCTACACGGTGACGAGCGGGCCGTCGGACGGCACGTTGCTGAAAAATTCGGTGGCGACCACGCAGTTCACCCAGGCCGACGTCAACAACAGGCTGATCACCTATCAGGAGAATGGCACCGTTGCCACGTCGGATGCGATTTCCCTCGTCGTAACGGACCCGGCCGGCAACTCGGTCACCGGGTCCTTTCCAGTCGCGATCGAGAGTTCCACCATCACTGGTGCCGATGTCGCCGCGTATTACCAGGCCATCCTGCGCGTCGCACCGCCCGGCGGCGCGACCGGCACCTACGCCACCACAGAGGCAGCCCAGATCAACGCGGGCACGTTGACAGTCGGCAATTACGTGTCTTCGTTAATCAGCATCGACCAGACGATGTATACGACTCTCGCCGCGCTGGTGACGATCGACGCGTTCTACGGTGCGACGCCCACCAGCGGCTTGCTGACCACCGTCGCGACGGCCACCAGCGGCACTCCGTACGAAACCGCCGCCGAGCTGCATAACCTCGGTTATTCGGACGCCAACGTCTGGACCATTCTGGCCACCAACTGGGGCGCCGATCCAACGTCGACTTTCTATAGCCAGTACGACGCGGACGCGACGGGCACCACGAGCGGCTACACGACCTTCATCGATAGCGTGTATCAGCAGGAGTTCGGATTTGCACCGAGCGCGGCCAACTTGCAGAACCTGCTGAACGACATCCCCGGCCTCAGCGCACTGCTGAGCGGTGACGGCCACGCCGCCACCCCCATCCAGATCATGAGCGGCTTGTATGGCTACCTGCTGTACGCCGGCCAGACCAACGCCATCGGTCAGTACGCCACTTCCGCCGATGCCTTCCTGCAGGCGGCCGCGAACGGAACCGCCACCTACGGCCCGGAACTGACGCAGGAGTTCCCATCGGGCGCTGGGGCCAATCCCGATGTCATCGCCATCACCGGCTCGAACCTGCTGACTGATCCTGGCCCGGGCGGCCACACGATCCAGTTTATGCCCGGCACCAGCGACGATACGCTGATGCTGCACACGGGCGGCGTGGACCAGGTATCCGGCTTCAGTCCGAGCACGGATGTGCTGGATTTCAGTTCCGTGCTGAGCGAGGCGAGCATCAATTTGAATGGCAACGTCGCGGCGTTGGGAAATTACGTGACGATC
>CAYWOW010000058.1:0-17734 GCA_964459005.1 uncultured Acetobacteraceae bacterium | reverse complement strand
CGAACCTGGACGGGCAGTACACGATCTGGGGCCAGGTGGTGTCGGGCATGGAGTTGGTGGACAAGATCAAGCGCGGGTCGGGCGGCAACGGCATGGTGAGCGGGCCGGACCGGATCGTGCACATGCGGGTCGCCGCCGACGTGAAATAGCCGGCTGGTTCAGCGGTAGGCGCGCACGAAGAACGTCACCGTCATGCCGACCGTCACCAGCGTCACCACCGCCCGCACCACCGCGGGCGGCAGGCGCTGGCCGATGCGTGCGCCCACATAGCCGCCGGCGAGTGCGCCCACGAGAACGACGAGCGTCTGCGCCCACCACACTTTTCGGGCGACCACGAAGCACAGCACGGCGACCAGGTTCATCGCCGAGGTCAACAGCGTGCGCGCCGGGTTCATCGCCTTCAGGTCGATCGCATCCAGCAGCATCCAGGCCGCCATCGTCATCAGGCCCACCGCGCCGCCGAAATAGCCGCCGTAAACGCCCAGCACGAACTGCACCACCAGCACCCCGCCCCGCCCCAGCCGCACCCGCGACCGCAGGGCCACGCCGAGGCGCGAGCCGAAGGCGAACACGAAGGTCGCCAGCAGCAGCAGCCAGGGGATCACCGCGTCGAAGGTGGCGGCGGGCGTGGAGAGCAGCAGCACCGCGCCGGAGAAGCCTCCGGCGACGCTCGCCACCAGCAGGTCGCGAAACCGCAGCCCGCCAACCCCCACCAGCCCGACGCGGTACGGTCCGGTGCTGTAGGCCCAGGAACTGGCCAGCGTGCCCGACACCAAGGCGACGGTGGAAGAGGCATTCGCGGCCACCGCCGGGACCCCCACCGCCACCAGCGCCGGGAAGCTGACGAACGATCCGCCTCCGGCAATCGCGTTCATCGTCCCGGCGGCAAAGCCGGCGAACAGCAGGAACAACGTTTGGATCAATGCTGCGTGCCCGGCGTTGCCGTCAGCATCCCGCTCAGCTCCATCCCCCTCGGCCCGGACCGTTTATCGGTCCGGGCGGCCGGTATCAACGGTCCGGAATATCAGGCGGTCGCGGCGAGCGTATCGTTGCCGGCCATGCGGGCGCGGCGCTGCTGCCACAGCGCCACGAAATCGATGGGCTGCAACAGCACCGGCGGGAAACCGCCGTCGCGGGTGACATCGGCCAGGATATTGCGGGCGAACGGGAACAGGATGCGCGGGCACTCGACCAGCAGCACGGGCTCGATCGTGTTGTCCGGCAGACCCGACAGGGTGAACACCCCGCTGTAAGCCAGCTCCGCCAGGAACACCCGCACGCCCGGCTCGGTCGTCGTGCCGCCATTGCCGCTGCCCGCGGCCGGCGCTTCGGTCGCCTCGGCACGGATGGACAGGGTCACCTCGAAGGCGCTCTGACCCTCGGTGATGCGGCGGGCCTGGACATCGAGGTTGATGTCGACGCGCGGGGCGGCACGCAACTGGGTGTAGATCTGCGGCGCACCCGGCACCTCGAAGGAAAGATCCTTCACGTACTGGATGTTGACCACCAGCGGCGGGACCTGCGGGGCAGTCCCCTGCGGCGGGGTAGGAGTCGTTTCGGACATGGCCATCTCCGTGTTCTTTGGGGGACCGCCAACGGCGGGTAGCACAGGCCAAGCCGAAACAAAAGGCGGGTCGCGCCCGGGGAGTGCTGCGCGAGGTCAGTGCGGCGGCTCGAGGTCCATGAGCGCCGGAGCCGTCGGGTCGCAACGACGCCACTCGCCATTGCCGATGCGCTCGCCGGTCATGGCGAAAATGAATCCCCAGTGGCTGACCACCAGCGTGTCGGACCAGTCGGGCAGGCCGGCCATTTCGGCGCGGAACAGCGCCGCCCGATCGAGGATGGACTGGAACGGCTCTTCCAACGGCGGCCACCAGACCTCGTCCAGCGCCGAGAAATCCACGTCCGGCCAGCGCAGCGCCAGCTCGGTGCTGGGTGTGCCGACGTCGCAGACGAAAGCGAAGCGCTCGCGCACCGCCGGATTGACGAAGACCGGCAAGCCCAGCGCGCGCGCCAGCGGGGCGGCGGTCTGCAGGGCCCGCGTATAGGGCGAGGCGATGATGCGCCGCAGGCCGGCGCCGGCCAGCGCCGCGGCGGCTTGCTCGGCCTGCGCATGGCCGAGTGGTGTCAGCCGCGGGTCGACGATGCCCGGGTCGTGCCGGTTGATCGTGAAATGCAGGTTGAACTCGCTCTGGCCGTGCCGCAGCAGAATCATGGCCCCCGGATAGCCGCAAGCGCGCGGCCGAGGCAAGCGCCGGGGCCCGCGCACCTTCGCGCGATAGCTCCGCCCGCGCCCGGCCTCCTGTTGTGTCGCGGCCCCGGCGATCTTATGTCATGGTCTGCGCCCGATCCCGGGCGCAATGGAGAGCCCTCATGAGTTCCAGCGGCGGTTTCCCGCTTGACCTCGTCCTGTTCGGCATGATCGCGGCCTTTCTCGTGCTGCGCCTGCGCAGCATCCTCGGCCGCCGCACCGGCTTCGAGCGGCCGCCCGAGCCGCAGATGCCGGCGCCGCCGAACGCTCAGCCGGCGGCGTCCCCGCGCAGCGTGGTGGACGGCCATGTCATCGAGGGCGTGGCGGAACCGGTGGCGCCAACGCCGGCGGCAGGCACGCGGCCGTTGCCCGATCCGGCGTCGCCGCCCGGCCAGGCGCTCGTCCGCATGCAACGCGTCGACCACAATTTCGACCCGGCGCGTTTCCTCGACGGCGCCGAGGCGGCATTCCGCATCATCGTCACCGCCTTCGCCGCGGGCGAGCGCGCCCGCCTCCGCCCGTTGCTGGCGGACGACACCTATGGCGCCTTCGCGGCCGCGATCACCGCTCGTGAGGCCGCCGGCGAGACGCAGCGCACCGAAATCCACGCCATCCAGGCGGCGACCATCGAGACCGCCGATTTGCGCGGCAATATTGCCGATGTGGTCGTGCGTTTCGTCTCCGATCAGGTCAACATGACCGTCGGCAGCGACGGCAACCCAACGGCGGGTACCGATGCCGTGACCGAGATCACCGACCAGTGGACCTTCGAGCGCGACCTGACCTCGACCGACCCGACCTGGCGGCTGGTGGCCGCGCGCAGCGCCTGATGCCGCAACGTGCTTGGCGGGCGGTTGCCCGCCTGTTGGCCCCCCTGGCAGTATCCGCGTTGGCGGCCTGCGTGCAGCCGCCCCCGGCGGTGACCGAGCATGCCGTGACGATGACGCTCGCTCCGGTCGGCTTCGACCGGTTGCCGGGCTGGGGTGAGGAGCACCCCGCCGAGGCCGTCCCGGCCTTCCTGGCGGGCTGCGCGGTGCTGGCGCGCAGCCCCGACCAGAACCTGGGCGGCGCCGGCGAAGCGGCGAGCCGTGGCGGAACGCCGCAGCAATGGCGCGAGGCCTGCGATGCCGCGCGGGCCCTGGCGCCGGGGGATGGCGCCGCACGCGGTTTCTTCGAGGCCTATTTCCAGCCCTGGGCGATCACCGACAAAGGCGACCCGAAGGGGCTGTTCACCGGCTACTACGAACCCGAGGTGCTCGGCGCGCGCAGCCCCGGCGGTGCCTATCGCACGCCGCTGCTGGGCCGGCCCACCGACATGGTGCAGGTGGATCTCGGCGAATTCGTGCCCGACCTGAAGGGACGGCGGATCACCGGCCGGTTGCAGCAGGGGCAACTCGTTCCTTACTGGGATCGTGCCGCCATCGAGGCCGGCGCGCTCGAGCGCCAGCGCCTGGGTATCCTGTGGCTGGCCAGCCCGATCGATGCGTTCGTTCTGCAGATCCAGGGCTCGGGACGCGTGCTGCTGGCCGACGGGCGGGTGGTGCGGGTGAGCTATGCCGGGCAGAACGGCCGGCCGTATGTGCCGATCGGGCGGGTGCTGGCCGACCGCGGCCAGATTCCGCTGGATCAGGTCTCCTTGCAGTCCATCCGCGCCTGGCTGGAGGCCCATCCGGACCAGGCGACGGAAGTGATGGACCAGAACCCATCCTATGTCTTCTTCCGCGAGCTTGTCGGCGTGCGGCCGCAGGACGGTCCGCCCGGCTCGCTCGGCGCGCCGCTCACGCCGGGCCGTTCGGCGGCGGTGGATCGCAGCTTCATTCCGCTCGGCGCCCCGGTCTGGCTGGATACCACCGACCCGCTGACCGGCCGCCCGTTGCAGCGCCTGATGATGGCGCAGGATATCGGCGGGGCGATCAAGGGCCCGGTGCGCGCCGACATTTTCTGGGGCTGGGGCTCCGAGGCCGAGGCAAGGGCCGGCAAGATGCGCCAGCCCGGCAGCGAATATGTCCTGCTGCCGCGCGCGGTGCGGGCGGCGGCCAACTGACGCCATGGACGGGCTCGCCGTCGCTGAATCCCGCCACGACCTCCATTGCGGCGACTGCCTGGAGGTGTTGGCCGGATTGGCGGAAGCCTCGGTCGACGTGGTGGTGACCTCGCCGCCGTACAACCTCGACCTGCGTTACGCCAGCTACCAGGACCGCCGCGCCGAGGACAACTACCTGGACTGGATGGTCGCCGTGGCGACGGCGCTGCGACGGGTGATGAAGCCCGATGCGTCGTTCTTCCTCAACATCTCCGGCTCGCCCAACCGGCCCTGGCTGCCATTCGAGCTGATCGTGCGGCTGCGGCCGATCTTCGCGCTGCAGAACCACATCACCTGGATCAAGTCGATCGCCATCGGCGACGATTCGGTCGGGCATTTCAAGCCGGTGGCCGGCCCCCGGTTCCTGCACCACGCGCACGAGCATATTTTCCATCTCACCCGCGACGGCCGCGTGCCGCTTGACCGCATGGCGATCGGCGTTCCCTACAAGGACAAATCGAACATCGCCCGGCGTGGCCATCCGCGCGACCTGCGCTGCCGCGGCAACACCTGGTTCATCCCCTACGAGACGGTGCAGAGCCGGGCCGCCAAATTCAATCACCCCGGCACGTTCCCGGTCGATCTGCCGCGCTGGTGCATCCGCCTGCACGGCAAGCGCGGCGCCGTGGTGCTGGACCCGTTCATGGGCACCGGCACGACGCTGGTGGCGGCCGGGCGCGAGGCGGCGCGGGGCATCGGCATCGACATCGACCCCGCCTATGTCGCCATTGCCCGCGAGCGGCTGGCAGCGGAAACGCCGTCGCCGCTTTGTGCCCAGCCCGTGGGCGCAGGATAGGCGGCATGCCGCAAGTCCGGCTGGCCCGCCGCCGCGTCGCGCTGACCGACCAGGAGCGCCGGGACTGGGCCGCGTACGTGCGCCTGATCCGGCCGCTGCCCGGCCGCGCCGTGCCGCCGCTTGCCGACGCCCCAGCCGCGCCCGACCCGCCGGATCGCCCGGTCCTGCTGCTGGCGCCCCGGCGCACCGCGAGCCCAGCCGCGGCGCTGGCGGTCGGCGACCAGCCCGGTGGGCTCGACAGCGCCAGTTGGAATCGCTTCCGTTCGGGAAAGCTGACGCCGGAGCGCACCCTCGACCTGCACGGCCGCACCGCCCAGCGCGCGTTCCATGCGCTGCATGCCTTCCTGCACGCCGCCTATACCGAGGGCGTGCGCTGCGTCGAGATCATCACAGGCCGCGGCACCGGGGAGAGCGGCGGCGTGCTGCGTCGCGAACTGCCGCTGTGGCTGAACCTGCCGAGTTTGCGCCCGATCGTCCTGGCGGCGACGCATCCGCACGCCCTCAACCAGGGCGCGGTGCGCGTGCTGCTGCGACGCGCGCGATGAGCGGTCAGACCGGCGCGGGCGGCGGCTTAAGGCCGGGCACGACATAGGCGTCCGCGACCGGCGGATCGGCCGCCAGGTGCACTGGCAGCAGTCCGGCCCAGATCGGCCAGTTCTGGTCCTCCTCGTCGTCCACGGGGGGCCCGCTGCGCATTTTCGCGGAGGCTTCGGTCAGCGGCAGGGAAAGGATGGCCGTCGCCTTGATTTCCTGCGCCTTCGGCGGCCGCAGCGCATCCCAGCGACCGGGAAACAGGCGCTCGACGAAGCCCTTCATGGCGGCCAGCTTTTCGTCCGGATCCTCGATCAGGCTGGGCCGGCCGAAGCAGACGACGGAGCGGTAATTGGCCGAATGGTGGAACGCGCTGCGGGCCAACACCCAGGCGTCGAGCAGGGTGACGGTCAGGCACACCTCGCCGCCGGCGGCATTGGCTCTCACCATCCGGCTGGCGGAACCACCGTGCCAGAACACCCGGTTCTCATGGCGCCAATGGAAAGTCGGCAGCACGACCGGCCGCCCATCGATCATGTGGCCGATATGACAGAGCCTGGCCGCGTCGATGATGGCGTGGATGGTCGCCATGTCGTAGGCGCCGCGCTGGGACTTGCGGCGGAGACGAGCGAAGTCGCTGGGAGGGTGCTGTTCCATGGGGGTGAGATTGGCCGGCAATTGGACCAATTGCAAAGACCGATCTTGCCGCATTCGACTAGACCAAATTCAGGGCGTCAGGACCCCGTATCGCCGCAGAAAGCCAAGCAGATCGAGCAATGGCAGGCCGAGGATGGCGGCGTGCTCGCCCTCGACCGCGGCGAACAGGTGAACGCCCGGTCCTTCCAGGCGGTAGGCGCCGACGGTTGTGGTCAGGAAGCGGGCCTCCAGGCCAAGGTAGGTTTCGAGAAACGCATCGGAAAAATCCCGCATGGTCAGGCGGGGCCGGGCCACCGTATGCCACAGGCGCTGCTGCCCGCGGCGGCACAGCACGGCCGTGACCAGCGTGTGCGTGCGTCCGCGCAGTGCCTGCAAGTGAGCCCGCGCTTCCTGCCGGTCGGCCGGCTTGTCGAACCAGCGTCCCTCGCACGCCAGCAACTGGTCACAGCCGATCACCAGCGCCTCGGGATCGCGCAAGGCCACTTCCAGCGCCTTCGCATCGGCCAACAGCAGCGCGGCATCGCCGGCATCCAGCTGGTCCGCCCGGGCTCGCCGCTTCAGCGCCGCTTCGTCGGCGTTGGCGGGGCGCACCGCGAAGCGCAGCCCGGCCGCTTCCAGCACGGCCCGGCGCGAGGCCGACGCGCTGGCCAGCACCAGGTGGGGAGTGTCGGCCTGCAGGCTCACGTGGGCGGTGTTTCGCCGGCCGCTTCCTTGCGGCGCCGCTCGTGCCAGACGTCCATCAGCTGCAGGACGGTGGCCGCGGTTTCCTCGATCGAGCGCCGGGTGACGTCGATCACCGGCCAGCCGCGTTTGGCGCACAGCCGGCGCGCCCACAGCAGCTCGGCTTTCACCGCCTCGAGATCGATGTACTCGCCGGTCTCCTTGTGTTTCGCTCCGGGGCCGCTGGTGCCGATCATGTTCAACCGGTGCCGGCGAATCTCGATCAGCGCTTCGGCGTCGATCGTGAGCCCGATGGTGGGACAGGGAGGATTCTCCAGTCCCGGCGGATCGGGCAGGCCGGGCACCAGGGGAATGTTGGCCGCCTTGACGCCCCGGTTCGCCAGATAGAACGAGGTCGGCGTTTTGGAGCTGCGCGAAACCCCGACCAGCATGACATCCGCATCGGCGATTCCGGCCTGGGCCTGGCCGTCGTCATGGGCGAGGACGTAATGCATGGCGTCGATGCGACGGAAATAATCGGCGTCGAGCACGTACTGCCGGCCAGGTCGCGCCACCGCGGCCTCGCCGAACTGCTCCTGGAACATGGTCATGACCGGGTCCAGCACGTTCAGCACGGCGAGGTCGAGCCTTTGGCAAAAAGTTTCCAGTTCGGTCCGCAGCCCTTTCTCGACCAGGGTTGACAGCACCGGGCCGGGCTCGGACTCGATGCCTTCCAGCACCCGGTGGAGCTGAAAGCGGGTGCGGATCAGGCTCCAGCGATGGTAGACGATGCTGGCATGCTCGAACTGCGACACCGTCGCCCGAGCGATGGAATTGAGGGTTTCGCCGGTCGCATCGGATACCAGATGCAGGTTCATACGAGTGGGCATGGAGCGGAGGATAGCGGGGATAAGGGGGATGAAAAGCCCCATTGCGGGGCTGGCCGATGGCACGCGGGGATAACCCGCTCCTTTCAGGCACGGGGGACAGGCTCTCCGCAGGCCATGCCCCGCTGTGGAATGAATCCCGATTTGCCTTTAGATTCATCCGCTTCGGCGTCGTGACGCGGGTGAATAACCCGGCGAACAAAAAAGGCGTTACCGGGGTACCCCGTCGTCCACAGGCCCTACTAAGACTCCAACCAGAGTCTTTTCTTTTTTCTTTGAACTATGAAGAGTGACGATCGAATCCGGGCGGACCGACGCGATGGCAAAAAAGTTGCTGCGAACATTGGCTGGCCAGGCGACATGGCCGCCCCCGGTGTGGCTGATGCGCCAGGCCGGCCGGTATCTGCCGGAATACCGCGACGTCCGCGCACGGGCAGGCAGCTTCATCGAGCTCTGCACCACACCGGCACTGGCCATGGAAGTGACGCTGCAGCCGTTGCGCCGCTTCGGCTTCGATGCCGCCATCCTGTTCAGCGATATCCTGATGTTGCCGTGGGCGCTTGGCCAGGGGCTGCGCTACGCCGAGGGCGAAGGTCCGCAGCTCCCGCCGATTCGCGATGCCGCGGGTCTGCGGGCACTGGATGCGGCACGCGTTGCGGGTGCCATCGCGCCGATCCTGGAAACCGTGCGCGGGGTACGAGGCGAGGTTGGCGATGCCACCTTGCTCGGTTTTGCCGGTGGCCCGTTCACGGTCGCCTGCTACATGGTCGAGGGCAGGGGATCGAAGGAATGGGATGCGGTGCGACGCATGGCTTGGTCCGATCCCGGCCTGTTCGGCGGGTTGATCGACTTGGTGACCGAGCAGACCATTGTTTACCTCTCTGCCCAGATCGACGCCGGAGCCGAAGCGGTGATGCTGTTCGACTCCTGGGCTGGCGTGTTGGCACCCTCGCTGTTCCGCGCGCATGTCATCGCGCCGTCGGTCCGGATCGTCGCCGCGCTTGGCGCACGTCACCCGGGCGTGCCGGTGATCGGTTTTCCCCGTCAGGCCGGCACCATGCTGGCCGAGTTCGTCAGCGCTGCCGGGGTGGAGGGGATCGGCGTCGATACCTCGGCCGACCTGGCGATGGTCAGGCGCGATGTGCCGGCGGGGGTGGCGATCCAGGGTAACCTCGATCCGCTGGCGCTGCTGGCGGGCGGGCCGGCGATGATGCGCGAGACCGAAGCGATCCTGGCAGCCATGCAGGGGCGGCCGTTCATCTTCAACCTGGGGCACGGCATCGTGCCCGAGACGCCGCCGGCGCACGTCGCCGCCCTGGTGGCACAAGTCCGTGCGGTTTGACCTCGGGAGCTGGACTGGCAGATTGCGCCGATGACCAAGCCACGCATCGCCATCGTCCTGTTCAACCTGGGTGGACCGGACCGACCGGAAAGCATCCGGCCCTTCCTGGTGAACCTGTTCACGGATCCGGCCGTGCTGCGGGTGAACCGGTTCGTCCGGCCCTTTCTGGCCCGCTTCATCGCGGCGGCACGGGTGAAGCCGGCGACCAAAAACTATGCCCGGATCGGCGGGCGCTCCCCGTTGCTGGAGCTTACCCGGCAACAGGCCCGGGGGCTGGAAGCGGCGCTGCCCGAGTACGACGCGCGCTGTTTTGTCGCCATGCGCTACTGGCACCCGATGAGCGGCGCGGTGGCGCGGGAGGTGCGCGCCTGGGATCCCGATGAGGTCCTGCTACTGCCGTTGTACCCGCATTATTCGACGACCACGACCGGCAGCAGCCTGACGGCGTGGCGGGAAGCCGCGGCCAAATGCGGATTGGTGAAACCGACATGCAGCCTGTGCTGCTACTACAGCGATGAAGGTTTTATCAGTGCCATAGCGGAGATTGTGCGGAAGTCCTGGGAGAAGGCACGGTCTTCCCTGCCGGACGATCAGAGCCTCCGCATTCTGTTCTCGGCGCATGGATTGCCAAAAATCATCATCGACGGCGGGGATCCTTATCAGTTTCAGATCGAGCGCAGTGTGGCCGGCGTGGTGCAACGCCTTGGCATCCGTGACCTCGATTACGTCACCTGCTACCAGTCGCGCGCCACCCCGCAGGAGTGGATCGGCCCCTCGACGGAGGAAGAAATCGAGCGGGCCGGCCGCGACGGAGTGGCGGTGCTGGTGGTGCCGATCGCCTTTGTTTCGGAGCATGCGGAAACCTTGGTGGAGCTTGACATCGACTACAAGGAACTGGCGGAACGGGCCGGGTTGCCCGGGTATTTCCGCGCCCCCGCGCCGAATGCCGACCCCGGTTTCATCGCCGCCCTGGCGGGACTGGTGCGGCGCATGCGCGGCTTTGGTTGCGGCACCTGCAGCCATGTGGGTGGCCGGACCTGCCCGGGGCCGCAGACGGATTGCCCGTTTGCCCGCGCCGATCCCCGCGAGCGGATGCCTTCGCGGTGACCGCGCTGGATCTGATGCGCCGCCGGAAAACGCTTCTGCGCCTGGTGATCTTCGACTGCGACGGCGTGATCGTGGACAGCGAACCGATTTCCAACCGCGTGACAGTGACCGAGCTTGCCGCGCTGGGATGGACCATGACCTCGGCGGAAGCGGACCAGATGTTCCTCGGCATGACGTTTTCCGACATGGTTCCGATGATCGAGCGCCGGCTTGGCCGGCCGGTGCCGCCGGGTTGGCATGAAACCCTGAAGGCGCGGCTGATCGAGGCCCTGACGCGGGAAGCAACTGCGATCGCCGGCGCGCTGGAAGCCCTGGCCGGGCTGTCCGCGCTGGGGGTGCCCTGGCGGATTGCGTCCAATTCGTCACACGAGGAGATGGCTGCCAAGTTTGCCCGCCTCGGCATCGCTTCTATTGTTGCCGGCCGGATGCACAGCCATCGCGATGTCGGACAAGGCAAACCCGCGCCCGACCTGTTTCTCGCCGCCGCCGCCGCCGAGGGCGTGGCCCCGGCCGAGTGCGTGGTGATCGAGGACAGCCTGCCCGGAGTCCGCGCGGCGGCGGCGGCCGGCATGGATTGTCTGGGCTACGCGCCGCATTCCGACGGTGCGGCACTGCGTGCGCTCGGTGCGGTGCCGTTCCACTCGATGTTCGATGTTCCGGCACTGGTCGCCGCCGCACGACGGGAGACAGCATGACGATCCATCTGCTTGCCTACCACTATCAGTGGCTTCAGGCGTTCCACGTGATCAGCCTGATCGCCTGGATGGCCGGGTTGTTCTACCTGCCGCGCCTTTACGTCTACCACACGATGGTGACGCCGGGCACGGCGGAGAGCGAGCGCATGAAGGTCATGGAGCGCCGCCTGCTCAAACAAATCACCACGCCGGCGATGATCGCGACCTGGTTCTTCGGCATCCTGCTGGTGGCAACCCCGGGGATGATCGACTGGACGAAGGGATGGTGGCACCTCAAGCTGCTCTGCGTCATCCTGCTGACCGGGTACCACGGCGCATTGGCGGCCTGGCGGCGCGGCTTCCTGGAGGACCGCAACCGGCGGTCCGGGCGGTTCTACCGGATCGCCAACGAGGTGCCGACCGTGCTGATGATCATTATCGTCATCATGGTCATCGTGAAGCCGTTCTGATGGTGTGGCAGGCCGACCAGCCCGGCGGGTTCGTGGTCAGCGACGACGCGGGTCGGCTCGACCTCGACATGGTGCACCGCTATCTGGCGGAGCGAAGCTACTGGGCGGCCGGGCGCGAGCGGGCGACGGTGGAGCGGTCGGTGGCGAACAGCCTGTGTGTGGGGCTGTACGCGCCGGACGGAGCGCAAGCCGGGTTCGCGCGGGCAATCACGGACCGGGCGGTCCATGCCCACCTGGCCGACGTCTTCGTGCGCGCGGAATACCGGGGACGCGGCCTGGGACAGGCCCTCGTGGCGGCCCTGCTCAATCATCCGGAGCTGCGGACGGTGAGCTCCTGGACCCTGTCGACGCGGGATGCGCACGGGCTGTACGCGCGCTTCGGCTTCGTGGAGCATCCGGAGCCGCGGAGCCAGATGGTGTGGCGGCGGAACAGAAGCGGCTGAAACCGCGTGCCGGAGTGGATTTCTCTGCTATCCTGGGTTGACGGGACGCCACGCCGCACCTAGCTTGGCCCGACAGGTGCGGTGCAGCCTTCCTGGCGCCTCCGCATATCGTTTCGTACACCCGATTCCCCCCTCCTCCGGGACAGTGCCGGTCTTCTTTCGAACGTGGTCCGACGACTCCGTTTGGATGGATCCGGCAGGCGAGCATCCGGGCGCAATCCGCGTCCTTACCGAATGCTCCTGTCCTCCCCCTCCGAACGACCGAACATCGAGGCGTCCCCGATGCACCTCGCCGAACTCAAGGCCAAGTCTCCGGCAGACCTGCTGAGCTTCGCCGAATCCCTCCAGATCGAGAACGCCTCGTCGCTGCGCAAGCAGGACATGATGTTCGCGATCCTGAAAAGTCTCGCCGAGAACGACCAGGCCATCCATGGCTCGGGCACGCTCGAAATCCTGCCGGACGGGTTCGGCTTCCTGCGCAGCGCCGAGTCCAACTACCTGCCCGGTCCCGACGACATCTACATCAGCCCC
The DNA here is from genome assembly GCA_964459005.1 of uncultured Acetobacteraceae bacterium. GTDB lineage: Bacteria > Pseudomonadota > Alphaproteobacteria > Acetobacterales > Acetobacteraceae > Rhodovastum. The sequence goes on along the minus strand of CAYWOW010000058.1, from coordinate 5,302 downwards.
GCCCAGGTGCGCCGCTTCGCGCTGCGCACCGGCGACACGGTGGAAGGCCAGATCCGCGCCCCCAAGGACGGCGAGCGCTATTTCGCCCTTCTCAAGGTCAACACCATCAATTTCGAGGCGCCCGAGGCGGTTCGCCACCGGATCAATTTCGACAACCTGACGCCACTCTATCCCGACCGCCGCCTGAAGATGGAAATGGAGAATTTCCAGTCGGTCGCCAAGGGCCCGGGCAAGGACCTGACCCCGCGGGTGATCGACCTGATCGCGCCGATCGGCATGGGCCAGCGCGCGCTGATCGTCTCGCCGCCGCGCACCGGCAAGACGGTGATGTTGCAGAACATCGCCACCGCCATCAGCCACAACCATCCGGAAGTCTTCCTGATGGTGCTGCTGATCGACGAGCGGCCCGAGGAAGTCACCGACATGTCGCGCACGGTGAAGGGCGAGGTGGTGGCCAGCACCTTCGACGAGCCGGCGACGCGGCACGTGCAGGTCACGGAAATGGTGCTGGAGAAGGCCAAGCGCCTGGTCGAACACAAGCGGGACGTGGTCATCCTGCTCGACAGCATCACCCGGCTGGCGCGCGCCTACAACACGGTGGTGCCGTCGTCGGGCAAGGTGCTGACCGGCGGCGTGGACGCCAACGCGTTGCAGAAGCCCAAGCGCTTCTTCGGCGCGGCGCGCAACATCGAGGAGGGCGGCTCGCTCACCATCATCTCGACGGCGCTGATCGACACGGGCAGCCGGATGGACGAGGTGATCTTCGAGGAGTTCAAGGGCACCGGCAATTCCGAGATCATCCTGGACCGCAAGCTGTCGGACAAGCGCACCTTCCCGGCGATCGACATCACCAAGAGCGGCACCCGCAAGGAGGAACTGCTGGTGGACCGCGGCACGCTCTCCAAGATGTGGGTGCTGCGGCGCATCCTGAACCCGATGGGCACCATGGACGCGATGGACTTCCTGCTCGACAAGCTGAAATACAGCAAGACGAACCAGGATTTCTTCGACGCCATGAACACCTGACCGGCGGCGGGTCGAGGGCAGGCCGGGCTCCTCTCCGCACCCGAGCGCCTGAGCTTACGCTCTCCGGCGCCCGGTGAGATACAAGGACAGCGCCCTCGCTTGTGTGGCACGATCAAGCGAATGCTGCTTAAGGTCTGGGGCGTGCCTCAGCCGCCGACTTGTGGATGGCGGTGCGCAGCAGGTCGGCCACCCGGGCCTCGCGCAGCCCCATCGTGGCGGCGATCTGGGCAACGCTATAGCCACGGCGTTTCAGCTCGTGCGCCTTGCGGGCCTGGAGTTCGCCCTGCGGCAGCAGTATCGGCCTCATGTCCATCGCATCTCTCCGGATTTTGGTGCGGACATGGCTTGATCCTACGCCAGTGCGTTGCGATGGACCAGAGGGGCGCGCGCCGGCGACCCTTCGGTTCGGGTTGCGCATATCAAGATATCCTTATATACGCGCGCCGCACATCAGGAGCGCCGCCATGCCCGTCAGCCACGACTACAAGGTCAAGGACATCTCCCTCGCCGAATGGGGCGGCAAGGAGATTTCCATGGCCGAGGACGAGATGCCGGGGCTGATGGCGCTGCGGGCCGAATACGGCGACAGCAAGCCGCTGACCGGCGCCCGCATCGCGGGCTGCCTGCACATGACGATTCAGACCGCGGTGCTGATCCAGACCCTGGAGCGTCTCGGCGCCACCGTGCGCTGGTCGTCGTGCAACATCTTTTCCACCCAGGACCATGCCGCCGCGGCCGTGGCCGCCGCCGGCACCCCCGTGTTCGCCTGGAAAGGCATGAACGAGGAGGAGTTCTGGTGGTGCATCGAGCAGACCATCCACGGACCGGACGGCTGGACGCCGAACATGATCCTCGATGACGGCGGCGACCTGACGCAGGTCATGCACGGTAAGCACCCGAAGATGCTGGCCGACGTGCGCGGCCTCAGCGAGGAAACCACGACGGGCGTGCACCGGCTGCGCGAGATGGCGGAGGCCGGCACCCTTCTGGTGCCCGCTTTCAACGTCAACGACAGTGTGACGAAATCGAAATTCGACAACCTGTATGGCTGCCGGGAGAGCCTGGTCGATGCCATCCGCCGCGGCACCGACGTGATGATGGCCGGCAAGGTCGCGGTGGTGAACGGCTTCGGCGACGTCGGCAAGGGTTCGGCCGCCAGCCTGCGCCAGGCCGGTTGCCGGGTGAAGGTGACCGAGGTCGACCCGATCTGCGCCCTGCAGGCGGCGATGGAGGGCTACGAGGTCACCACCATGGAGGACGCCGCCCCCGACGCCGACATCTTCGTCACCTGCACCGGCAACGTCGACGTCATCACTATCGAGCACATGCGCCGGATGAAGCACCGCGCCATCGTCTGCAACATCGGCCACTTCGACGCCGAGATCCAGATCTCGGCGCTGCGCAACCTGCGGTGGGACAACGTCAAGCCGCAGGTGGACGAGGTCGTGTTCCCCGACGGCAAGCGCCTGATCGTGCTGTCCGAGGGCCGGCTGGTGAACCTCGGCAACGCCACCGGCCATCCCAGTTTCGTCATGAGCGCCAGCTTCACCAACCAGGTGCTGGCGCAGATCGAGCTGTGGGGCGCGCCGGCCGGTCGCTATGAGCGGCAGTTGTACACGCTGCCGAAGCACCTCGACGAGAAAGTGGCGGCGCTGCACCTGGCCAAGGTCGGCGCCAAGCTGAGCAAATTGTCGGCCAGGCAGGCCGAATATATCGGCGTGCCGCAGAACGGCCCGTTCAAGCACGATCTCTACCGCTACTGAGCCGGCCGGCCCGCCCTTTTCCGCGCGCGTTAACGTGGCGGTGATGTCAACGCGATATCATCAATTGGCAAGGACTGGGCTGGCCGGCGAGCGCTACAACTCCCCGCGCGAAGCGGCGGAAAATCCAGGTCGAGGCGGGGGTTTTCGCCGATCTGCCGAATTGTGGAGGGAGAACTCTTCCATGACTGATCGGACGTCCGGGACGCTCTTGCGCGGGTCTGAGCCACCGCTCACCCGCGCCGTGCAGCGAGCCCTGGCAACGGTGCATGACGCGGCGTCCGCTTCCGACCTGTTGTTTCTCGAGCGGTGGGAAATCAGTCCGGAGCCGAGCGCCGCGGCGGTGCTGCGTGTCGGCCAGCTGCGGCGGGCCAACCCGAGCCTGGCCGCGGAAATCCGCGCCGAAGTTGCCGCCCGGCGGCATTAACCCGTACCCGCGGCGGACGGCGCGGCGCGCCGGTTCAGGGCATGCGCATGGCGCTGAAGGGCGGGGCGCTGGCGCCGGCGGAGGCCACCACCACGTTGATGGTCACCGGCGGCTCGTAGGCGAAGTGAAGGGTCAACGGGAAGCGTTCGCCGGGGTTGAGCTGCTGTTTCATGCCCATCAGCATCAGATGGTAGCCGCCCGGCATGAGCGTCACTTTCCGCGCCGTCGTCAGTTTCAGGCCGCCCGGCACCGCCATCATGCGCATGACGCCGCCATCCATGACGGTATCGTGCACCTGGACCATGGTGGCGACCGGCGTGCTGCCGCCGATCAGCCGGTCGGGCATGCCGGCGGTGAGCGTCACGTAAACCGCGGCGGTCGCGGCGTGCGGCGCGGTGGCGCGGGCCCAGGGCTGCTCGACCTGGACGCTCTGTGCCCGGGCCGCCGGAGCGGCGAGCGACACGGCGGCGAGCAGCAGAACCGCGACGGTAACTATCGAACGCATGGTGGCTCCCCTGAAGAATCGGTCGACGGACTCAAGCAGAGCACGGGACACCGACGCTGGGAAGGAAAGCTGGTGGAGCCAATCGGGATCGAACCGACGACCTCCTGAATGCCATTCAGGCGCTCTCCCAACTGAGCTATGGCCCCACGGGCGCGGTGTGTTCCAGGGCTGGGACCCGGGCGCGGCGGCGGGCATATAGACGCGGGCGGGCGGCACAATCAAGGGCCGGAATCGCAGGGATCACATGTGCACATCATTATGGCGTCCGGCGGACGAGGCAGCGGCGGTCGGCGCCGAGGCCGGGTTGCTCGAATGGCTCGCCGCCGTGGACGGTCGCCGCCTCGCCGGTCCCGAGGGGCTGCGCGACTGGGCACGCGGCGATCCCGCCGCCTTCCGCGCGGCGTTTGCCGCCTTCGCGGGTCTCGGCGCCGGGCTGGCGGAAAGCGCCGCGGGCTGGCTGCTCGGCGCCGGCGTGCGGCCCGACGACCGCGTGATGTGGCGCGGCGCGGCGACCGATCCCTGCCTCGCCGGACTGGCCGCGATCGGGGGCACGCTGACCGACGACCCGGCGCAGGCGACGATCGTGCTTGGGGAGCCGCCGGTCTGGCCGCCCCCTTCCTGACCGTCCTATGCCGCGAGCCGCAAATCCGGATGGAGGCTGACGGCCGCCTCGGTCTTGTCGCGGATTTCCTCCACCGTCACCCCCGGCGCGACCTCCACCAGCACCACGCCGTCGCGTGTGATGGCGAATACGCCGAGGTCCGACACCACCATGTCGACCACGCCGGCCCCGGTCAGCGGCAGGGTGCAGCGCTTCAGCAGTTTCGGCTTGCCGCCGGCGGTGTGCTCCATCAGCACCACCACCCGCCGCACCCCGGCCACCAGGTCCATGGCGCCGCCCATGCCCTTGACCATCTTGCCGGGGATCATCCAGTTGGCCAGGTCGCCGTTCTCGGCCACTTGCAGGGCGCCGAGAACGGAAAGGTCGATGTGCCCGCCGCGCACCATGGCGAAGCTGGCGGCGCTGTCGAAGAAGCTGGTGGTGGGCAACTGGGTGACGGTCTGCTTGCCGGCGTTGATGAGGTCGGCGTCCTCCTCGCCCTCGAGCGGGAACGGACCCATGCCCAGCATGCCGTTCTCGCTGTGCAATTGGACCTGCATGCCCTCCGGGATGAAGTTGGCCACCAGCGTGGGCAGGCCGATGCCGAGGTTGACGTAGAACCCATCCTCGAGCTCGCGGGCGGCGCGGGCCGCCATTTCGTCGCGCGTCCAGGCCATCGTTCTTGTCCCTAGCTCTTTGTTTGAGAGCGTGATTCACGCCCTCGACCGATTCCGATTCGGGCGATCACGCTCTAAGCCGCTTGCCACTTGCGCACGGTGCGCTGCTCGATCCGCTTGTGCACCTGCAACAACGGCACCAGGCGGTTGACGTGGATCCCGGGCGTGTGGACGGCGTCGGCGTCGATCTCGCCGGCCTCGACCAGGATTTCCACCTCGGCCACCGTCACGTTCGCGGCCGTCGCCATGACCGGGTTGAAGTTGCGGGCGGTCTTGCGGAACACCAGGTTGCCCTCGGTGTCGGCC
>CAYWOW010000057.1:0-17810 GCA_964459005.1 uncultured Acetobacteraceae bacterium | reverse complement strand
CCTTCGCCTTCGGAGGGCGACGCTCTATCCAACTGAGCTACGGGTCCAATCCGCGCCCCAAATAGCGCAGAACGCCCGGCGGCGCCAGCGCCTCAAGCCTGCGCCCGCAGCCACGCCTCCGCCGCCCGATCCGCCCCCGAAGGCAGCGCTGCCGACGGGTCCCGCAGCCAGGCCACGATGTCGCCGATCGGCCGTGCCCGGTCGAGGTCGCGCAGCAGCAGGTGATAGCCGTCCGGGTAGTAGGCCATCCGCGGCCCCCCGCCGCGCGGCAAGGCGCGCCAAGTGGACGCCGTCGCTTCCTTCGGCACCAACTCGTCCTTGCCGCCATACTGGAACAGGGCCGGCACCCGCATCCGCGGCGCCGCCGCCAGCGCCGCGTCCATCAGGTCCACCAGCCCCCCCAGCGCGTCCATGCGGGTGTGCCGCACGGTCAGCGGATCGGTGGAAAGCCGGATCAGCGCCTCGCGGTTGTTGCTGGCCATGATCGGCACCGGCGCGCGCGTCACCGCCAATCCCGGCATCACCGTCGTCACCAGCCACAGCGCTCCGGAAAGGACAAAGTTCATCCGCGCCCGGCCCCAGACGGCCGGCGCGATCAACACATACGACGCCCCCTCCGGCGCCTGCGCTCCGGTCGCCAGCACCATCAGCGCCGCGGCGCCCATGCTCTCGCCCATCAGCACGAGAGGCACGTCGGGATGCAGCGCCCGCACCAGCCGCGCCATCTCGGCCGCGTCCGCCACCAGCGCGTCGCCGCCCGGCCACAGCCCCCGCCCCGGCGCCGCGCCGAAGCCGCGCTGGTCGGGCGAATACACCGCCACGCCGGCGGCCGTGAACACCGGCGCCGAGTATTCCCACGCGTCGCGGCTGTCATTGAAACCGTGCAGCGCCAGCATCACCGCCTCCGGCCTGCCGTCGGGCAGCCAGACGCGATAGGGCAGCCGCGCCCCATCGGCCATGGTGAACGCATCGGCGCCCATCGACGCGTCCTCCACCGCCGGCCCGCGCGGGGCCCGCATCGAAACGCACCCGCCCAACGCCATCGCGACGCCCAATCCCAGCACGCCGCGACGCGACGCAAGGCGCGAACTTGAATGCACGGCCCCCATGGCTATCATGCCCCCCGCCCCCCGCGACAATCCCCACCTCCCGAGGCCCCCATGCCGGACGGCTCCGCCACTCCCGCGCCCACCGAAATCATCCATGTGAACGACCGCACCGTTGCCTGCGACGGCGGCGACGGCGCACTCGGCCATCCGCGTGTCTTTCTGCGCATTTCCGGCACCGAGGTGATGTGCCCATACTGTTCCCGCCTGTATGTGCTCAATCCGGGTGCCGGCGGCGGAGACGCGCACTGAGCGCCGCCCCGGACGCGGCCGGCCCGCACTTGGTCCTGATCGACGGATCAGGCTTCATTTTCCGCGCCTTCCACGCCCTGCCGCCGATGACCCGGCCGGACGGCACCCCGGTGAACGCAGTGTATGGCTTCACCAACATGCTCGTCAGGCTGCTGAAAGACCATGCCGAAAATCACTTTGCCGTGATATTCGACGCCGGCCACCTCACCTTCCGCAACCGGCTGTACGACCGCTACAAGGCCCAGCGCCCCGAGCCTCCCGAGGAACTGCGGCCGCAATTCGCCCTGGTGCGCGACGCCACCGCCGCCTTCGGCGTCCCCGCCATCGAGCTGGCCGACTGGGAGGCGGACGACCTGATCGCCTCCTACGCGCGTGCCGCCGAGGCGGCGGGCGGGCGCACCACCATCGTGTCGTCCGACAAGGATCTGATGCAGCTCATCCGGCCCGGCGTCGCCATGCTGGACCCGATGAAGCAGAAGGCCATCGGTCCCGCCGAGGTGGTGGAGAAATGGGGCGTCCCACCCGACAAACTGGTCGAGTTGCAGGCGTTGATGGGCGACGCGGTGGACAACGTCCCCGGCGTGCCCGGCATCGGCCCGAAAACCGCCGCCCAGCTGATCGGCGAGTTCGGCGACCTGGAGGCGGTGCTGGCCGCCGCGCCGGCGATGAAGCCGTCGAAAAAGCGCGACATGCTGATCGCCCACGCCGACGCGGCGCGCCTTTCCCGCCAACTGGTGGAACTGCGCGACGACGCGCCGCTGCCGCTGCCGTTGGCCGAGCTGGTGGTGCGCCAGCCCGATCGCGCCCAACTGGCGGCATGGCTGCAGCTTCAGGGTTTTCGCAGCACCTTGCTCCGGCTTGGGCTGGAGGAGCCGGGCGCCGCGCCGGTGCCGCCGCCGATGGCGCAGGGTTCTCAGGGCGCGCTGGCCTTCGCCGAACCGCCCGCCCGCCCGGCGCCACAAGCCGGCGAGGGCTATGGCCCCTACGTGACCGTCACCACGCTGGCGGCGCTGCAGGGCTGGATCGCGGAAGCCACCGCGGCCGGCGTGGTCGCCGTCGATACCGAGACCGACGGGCTGGACACCATGCGCGCCAACCTGGTCGGCTTCTCGCTGGCCACCGCGCCCGGCCACGCCTGCTACGTGCCGCTGCGCCACGCCGACGCCGAGGGCAATGCGCCCGAACAGGTGCCGGCGGAGCAGGCGATCGCCGCGCTGGCGCCGCTGCTGGCCGACCCCTGCGTGCTGAAAGTGTTTCTCAACGCCAAGTTCGACATGGAAGTTTTCGTCCGCGCCGGCGCCCCGCTGGCCGCGCCGCAGGACGACGTCATGCTGATCTCCTATGCCCAGGAGGCCGGCCGCCACGGCCACGGCATGGACGAACTGGCGCTGCTGCACCTCGGCCACAGCTGCATCAGCTACGACGAGGTCACCGGCAGCGGGCGCGCCCGGGTGCCGTTCGGCCAGGTGCCGCTCGACCGCGCCACCCCCTATGCCGCCGAGGACGCCGACGTCACCCTCCGTCTGTGGCAACTGCTCCGCCCTGCCCTGCGCACCACCGGCGCGCTCGCGCTTTATGAGCAACTGGAGCGCCCGCTGGTGCCGGTGCTGCTGGAGATGGAGCGCGCCGGGATAAAGGTGGATGCCGACGATCTGCGCGCGATGAGCAAGGATTTCGAGGCGCGCATGATTGTCATGGAACAGGACATTCATCGCCTCGCGGGTTTCCCGTTCAACGTCGGCAGCCCGAAACAGCTCGGCGAAGTGCTGTTCGACCGGATGTCGCTGCCGGGCGGGCGGCGCATGAAGACCGGGGCCTGGGGCACCGATTCCAGCGTGTTGCAGGGGCTGGCCGAGCAGGGCCACGACCTGCCGGCCCGGGTGCTCGAATGGCGCCAGTTGCAGAAGCTGAAGTCCACCTACGCCGACGCGCTGGTGACCCAGATCAACCCCGAGACCGGCCGGGTGCACACCAGCTTCGCCATGGCCATCGCCAGCACCGGCCGGCTGTCCTCGACCGATCCGAACCTGCAGAACATCCCGATCCGCACCGAGGAAGGCAGCCGGATCCGCCGCGCCTTCATCGCCGAGCCGGGCAACGTGCTGGTTTCCGCCGACTATTCGCAGATCGAGCTGCGCCTGCTCGCCCACGTGGCCGACATTCCGCAACTGAAGGCGAGCTTCGCCGCCGGCGAGGACATCCACGCCCGCACCGCCAGCGAAGTGTTCGGCGTGCCCATGGCGGGCATGGACCCGATGACCCGGCGGCGCGCCAAGGCGATCAATTTCGGCATCATCTACGGCATCAGCGCGTTCGGGCTGGCCCGCCAGCTTGGCATCGCGCCGGGCGAGGCGCGCGCCTACATCGACGCCTATTTCGCCCGCTACCCGGGCATCCGCACCTACATGGAGAAAACCAGGGAGGCCGCCCGCAGCGCCGGCTTCGTCACCTCTCCGTTCGGCCGCCGCTGCTGGGTGCCGGGGATCGAGGACAGGAACCCGGCGCGGCGCGGCTATGCCGAGCGTCAGGCCATCAACGCCCCGCTGCAGGGCGGTGCCGCCGATGTGATAAAACGCGCCATGGTCCGCCTGCCCGCGGCCCTGGCGGAAAGCGGCCTGGCCGCCCGGATGCTGCTGCAAGTGCACGACGAACTGCTGTTCGAGGCCCCGGTTGACCAGGCCGAGGCGACCGCCGCGCTGGCCCGGCGGGTGATGGAAGGGGCCGCGAGCCTGTCGGTGCCGCTGGTCGTCGAAACCGGGATCGGCCGCACCTGGGCCGCGGCGCATTGAATGCTTGATTCACCTCAAGGCAGTCCGGGCTGCCTCGAGCTATACTTATAGCTGAGGGGAATCCGGAAAAACCTTTAAGGAGCCGGCCATGTTCGACACAACCCATCTCACCGCCGCGGACGTGATGACCCGCGACGTCGTCACGGTGCGTCCGAACGATACGCTGCGCCACGCCGCGCAGATCATGCTCGACCGCGCCATTTCGGGGCTGCCGGTGGTCGATGCCGAGGGGCGTCCGGTCGGCGTCGTCTCGGAACGCGATTTGATCCACCTCGACGAGGACGCCGAGAAGCGCGCCCGCTGGTGGCTCGACATCCTGGCCGAAGGCGAGGAACTTTCCCCTGATTTCCTCGCCGCCATCCACGGGATGAACCGGACGGTTGCCAAAGTCATGCGCACCGACCTCATCACGGTCACCGAACAGACCCCGCTGCGCGAGGTGGCGGAACGGATCACCCGCCAGAACATCCGCCGCGTCCTGGTGGTGCAGGACGGCAAGCTGGTGGGCATCGTCGCCCGGCGCGATCTGGTGAAGGTGCTCGCCCGCGGCAAGTGAAGCCGCCCATCCCGCTCTATGCGGGCGACGGCACCGGCGTCGCCAGCAGCCGCACGCAGGTCGCATAGGCGTCCGCGACTGAGAGGGCCTCCATCGAGGGGCCGTCGGCCAGCGCCCAGGCGACGCGCTTGCCGGCCGGCGCCATTTCCTCGGCACGGTCGATGGTGGTGCCGCAGAGACCAATCGTCGGCGTACCCGAGGCGGCGGCGAGGTGCATCAGCCCGCTGTCGTTGCCGATGTAGATCGCACAGCGCTGGATGCACGCCGCCGCTTCGGGAAGCGTGAGCATGCCGCAAAGATCGATCGCGTCGGGAAGGGCGTCCAGCAGCGGAGCCGCCATTTGCCGCTCGGCCTCCCCAGGACCGGCGAAAACGACCGGGATGGCTCCGGGCAGCGGACCGTCGGCGAGGGCCCGGAACAGTGCGGCGAAGCGTTCGGCCGGCCAGACCTTCGGCGCCCAGTTCGCGGTCGCGCCGAGGCCGATCATCGGGCGAGCCGCCGGCAGCAGGGCCGCGGCCCGCGCGCGGTCGGCCGGTGCGGTCCACACCACCGGGAGTGGTGCGGGCGTGATGCCCAGCAGGGCCGCGTGTTGTTCGAACATCCGGCCCGGGACCCGCCGGCGGACCGCTCGCCGGCGGGCCGGAACCAGGAAGGCCAGCGCGGAGCCGCGGATGTCGACCACCAGGTCCCACCGCGTGAAAGCGACCTGGCTCCATAGCTTGAGCCAATGCAGATGGTAGGGCTCCTTGCCGAAGATGATGGTGCGTTCGCGGTTCGGCATGCGCGCGAACACGCCTTCGGCCACCGGACCGCACGCGATGGTGATCCGGCAATCCGGGTAGGTGCGGATCAGATGGTCGAGAATGCCGCAGGTGATGACGGCGTCGCCGATCCGGTTGGATGAGACGAAGAGGATCTTCATGGTCCGATGCTTTGCGGTCCGGGGCGGGAAACTGGCGTGCCCCGCGGCCGACAGGGTATACGCGGAGTTTGGGCCGCGGGGCCAATCCCGGGGCGGCAAGACGGATGGGCGATGAATACGATCTTCCGCGGCGGCCTGGACACCCAAGCCGGGCGTCGGCGCGCCTGGATTGACAGCATGCTGGTCGATCACGGCGTGTTTCGCCTGGCCTGGACCAATGCCGGCCCGGTGCTGCCCGGCCGCCTCTATCGCTGCAACCACCCCACGCCCGGGCGGCTCTCCGCCATGGTCCGGCGCTGGGGCATCCGCACCGTGCTCAACCTGCGCGGCACCACCGGCAGCGGCTCGGATGCGCTGTCGCGCGAGCGGGCGCGCCTGCTGGGGCTGACCTTCGTCGACGTGCCGATGTCGAGCGGCCACTCGCCGCCGCGCGACAGCCTGCTGGCGCTGATCGCGGCGTTGCAGGGCATGCGCGAGCCCGGCCTCGTCCACTGCAAGTCCGGCGCCGACCGGGCCGGCTTCGCCGCCGCGGTGTTCCTGCTGCTGCAGGGCGCGACGGTGGCCCAGGCGAAGCGCCAGCTTTCGCTGCGCTGGGGCCATTTCGCCCATTCGCGCGCCGGCGTGATGGACGCCGTGTTGCTCGCCTATGCGCGCGAGGGCGAGGGGCGCCTGTCCTTCGCCGACTGGGTGCGCGACGGCTACGACCCGGATGCGGTCGCCGCCAGCTTCGCCGCGGGCGGGCTGGGCACGCTGCTGCACGATCGCATCCTGCGCCGCGAATAGCCCCGGCGTTCCAGCTCTTTGCTTGATCGCGTGATTCACGCCCTCGGCCGATGCCGATTCGGACGATCACGCTCTATGGCGTCCATCCGAAGTGGGGGTACATCCACCCGAGCTCGCGCAGGATCATCGCGTTCATCCCGGCATCGAAGGTCGAGGGCCAGCCGCCGACAACACCGCTCCGAAAGAACGTGCCTTCCTGCGTCTCGCCGGGCGAACGGCCGCCCGACATCGTGGTGAACGACGTCCGGGCGACGCAATCGGCCACGACATCCTCGCCGTCGGATACGCCGAGGAAGCGGAACAGCGCCGCCGCGACCGGCGCCGGCGCCGCGTGCAGGTCTTCGTATGTCACGATCGTGCAATGCGACGGAAACGCCTCCCGCAACGCCAGCATGGTGCGCGCGCCCTGATCAAGCGACGCCAGCGCCGGGCCGATGAAGGCGATCCTGGCCGCGGCGTCGTCCGCCTCCACCACCGGCTTGCGGAAGAAGTGCCAGGCAGAGGCCAGCACGTCGCGCGGGTCGCGCGCCATGGCGATGAACTTCGCATCCGGAAACAGGTGTTTCAGCCGGGCGAAAAGAAACACGTTCTCCGGCGTCTTCTCGCCGACCGCCCGGCAGGCCTTGCCGGCGGACTGGCGCTCCAACTCCAGCAACACGGCGGTTCCGAACAAAAACGCGGCATCCTCCTCGGTGGGCAGCGGATAGCCGCCGAGTTCGCGGAACACGGCGGCATTCTTGGCCGCAAGCGCCTGGCGCCGCTCAGCCATCATGGCCTCAAGCGGGGTCGCGAGATGCTTGCCGAACAGCGCCTCGCCGCGGCAGGAAACCTCCGGATGGGCATCGAGGAGATATTGCAGCCACGTCGTTCCGGAGCGCGGCGCGCCGCCGACGAAAAACAACTGCCGTCCGGCCAGGCGGGTGAGCTTGTCCTGCTGCTCGGTCCAGCTTGCCAACGCCCGGGTCCTTCCCATCGTCGCGCCATCAAACGCCAGACGCGATACGGCAACGCAAGGCGGGCGGCAATCCTTGCTGTCACCGCGGCCGGTTGCATCGATCCTTGAGCTTTTCGTCCTGATCTCCGATGCTGTCGCTCCGCCGTCGATATGGCCGGACCATGGAATTTCCGCGCACCCTGCTTGAGCTTGCCGGCGCCGTGGCGCTCCTGCTGTGGGGCGTGCACATGGTGCAGACCGGCGTGCAGCGCGCCTTCGGGGCCAAGCTGCGCACCCTGCTCAGCAACGCGCTGCGCAACCGCGCCTCGGCGTTCGCCGCCGGCCTCGGCGTTACCGCCGTGCTGCAGAGCAGCACCGCCACCGGCCTGATGGTCACCGGCTTCGCCGCCGCCGGCCTCGTCGAGCTTGTGCCGGCGCTTGCCGTGATGCTCGGCGCCGATGTCGGCACCACGCTGATCGTCCAGGCGCTGTCCTTCGATATGTCTTTCCTGTCGCCTGCCCTGGTCCTGGTCGGCGTGCTCGCCTTCAACCGCGGCGACGCCACCCGCACGCGCGATATCGGCCGCGTTCTGATCGGCCTCGGCCTCATGCTGCTCGCGCTGCACCAGTTGCTCGACGTGGTCACGCCCTACGAGGACGCCCCCAGCCTGCGCCTGATGCTGGGCACGCTCGCCAGCGAGCCGGTGCTCGACCTGCTGATCGGCGCGGCCTTGGCCTGGGCGGCGCATTCCTCGGTTGCCGTGGTGCTGCTGGTGGTGTCGTTCGCCGCCAAGGGCGTGCTGCCGCCCGAGGCCGCGTTTGCCCTGGTGCTCGGCGCCAACATCGGCACCACCATCAACCCGGTGCTGGAAGGCGCCCCCGGCGACGACCCCGCGGCGCGGCGGGTGCCGCTCGGCAACCTGATCGTCCGGGCCGTCGGCGCGCTGGCGGCGCTGGTGGCGTTGCCCTGGATCGCGCCGCCGCTGGCCGGCCTCGTTGCCGATCCGGGCCGGGCGGTCGCCAATTTCCATACGCTGTTCAACCTGGCGCTGGCGGTGCTGCTGTTCCCGGTGCTGCCGTTCTACGCCCCGCTGTTGCGGCGTCTGCTGCCGGCCCGGGTGGACCCGGCCGATCCCTCGCGGCCGATGTATCTGGACCAGGCGGCGCGCGAGACGCCGATGGTGGCGCTCGGCGGCGCCGCCCGCGAGGCGCTGCGCCTGGCCGACGTGCTGGAGGCGATGCTCGCCGGCCTGGCCGAGGGCCTCGCCCGCGGCGACCGCCGCCGTATCATCGAGGCGCGCCGGCTCGACGACGTGCTCGACCGCCTGAACGCCGCCATCCGCGGCTACCTGGTCGGGCTCGACAACGAGGCGATGAGCGAAGCCGATCATCGCCGGGTCACCGAGATCCTGACCTTCGCCACCAACATGGAGCACGCCGGCGACGTGGTGGACCGCAACCTGCTGCTCATCGCGGGTCGCAGCATCAAGCGGGGTCGTCCGCTCTCGGCCGAGCAACAGGCCGAGCTGGCGGGCGCGCTCGATCGCGTCCTGGCCAATCTGCGCATGGCCGCCGCGCTGTTCGTCAACGCCGACACCCGCGCCGCCCGCCTGCTGGTCGAGGAGAAGCAGACCTTCCGCAACCTGGAGAATGCCGCCACGGCGGCGCATTTCGAGGCCATGCGCGCCGGCGACGCGGCCGAGACCAGCGCGCTGCACCTCGACCTGCTGCGCGACATCCGCCGCGTCAACGCGCATCTGGTCGCCGCCGCTGCCTATCCGGTACTCGAAAGCCACGGCGAACTCCTGCCAAGCCGGCTCCGCCGCGACGATTGAGGTGGCACGCAGCTTGCCAGGCCACTGCCAGTTCGCCAGATACGGCGGCAACCCATGCCGGGAGGGGCCTTTCGCCATGCGCCAGTTCCTGTTCGCCGCCGCCGCCGCGGCACTGCTCGCCGTTCCCGCGCGCGCCCAGACCCCGCCCGACCAGACCCTGCGGATCGCCCTGAACGAGGACGCGGACATCCTCGACCCGACGCTCGCGCGCACCTATGTCGGGCGCATCGTGTTCGCCGGGCTGTGCGACAAGCTGGTGGATATCAACCAGAAGCTGGAGATCGTCCCGCAGCTCGCCACGTCCTGGCAGTGGGCCGACAGCCGTACCCTGGTGATGACGCTGCGCCCCGGCGTCACCTTCCATGACGGCACGCCGATGGACGCCGCCGCCGTGGCGTACAGCCTGATGCGGCACCTCACCATGCAGGGCAGCAGCCGGCGCGGCGAGATCTCCGTCCTCGACCGCGTCGAGGTGGTCGATCCCGCCACCGTGCGGCTGGTGCTGAAGGAGCCGTCCGCGCCGTTCCTGAGCCAACTGGCCGACCGCGCCGGCATGATCGTCTCGCCCAAGGCCGCCGAGGCGGAAGGCAAGGATTTCGGCACCCATCCGGTCTGCGCCGGCCCGTTCACTTTCACCGAGCGGGTGGCGCAGGACCGTATCGTGCTCGACCGGTTCGGGGCCTACTGGGACGCCGCCAACATCCATTTCGCCCGCGTCGTCTACCTGCCGATCGTCAACAGCACGGCGAAACTCGCCAACCTGCAGTCCGGCACCGTGGAGATGGCCGAACGCATCCAGCCCACCGACGCCGACGCGGTGCGCGCGGATGCGCATTTGCGCCTGCTGATCTATCCCTGGCTGGGCTACCAGAGCATCAATTTCAACCTCGCCCACGGACCGCGCGCCGATACGCCGATCGGCCGGGACGCACGGGTACGCAAGGCGTTCGAACTGTCCATCGATCGCACGGCGCTGGTGCAGGTGGTCTATAACGGTATTCAGACGCCGATCGCCCAGGCCGTGCCTCCGGCCAGCCCCTTCTATGCCGCCGATGTCCCGCCGCCGGCGCGCGACGTGGCCGCCGCCCGCAAGCTGCTGGCCGAAGCCGGCGTCAAGCTGCCGGTGCCGGTGGTGCTCACCGTCGCCAACGGCCCGGATACGCGCCAGACCGGCGAGGTGATCCAGGCGATGGCCGCCGAGGCCGGTTTCGACGTGCAGGTGCAGCAGGTGGAGTTCGCCTCCGGCCTCGACGCCGCCGACCGCGGCGATTTCGAGGCCTACCTGATCGGCTGGTCCGGCCGTCCCGATGCCGACGGCAATACCTGGAATTTCCTCCACACCGGCGGGCCGCTGAACTATCCGGCGTACAGCAACAAGGACATGGATGCCTGGCTCGACGGCGCCCGCGCCACCACCGACCTGGCCGCCCGCCGGGCGCTGTACGCGAAAGTGGCGGTGCAGGCGGAACGGGATTTGCCGATCATGTTTCTCTATTCGCCACAGCTCGTCATGGGCATGTCGGCGAAAATCTCCGGCTTCGTGCCGGTGCCCGACGGCATCATCCGCCTCGCCGGGCTGAAGCTCGCCAAATGAGAAACCAGCTTGGCGTCCGGCTGGCGCAGGTCATCCCGACGCTGCTGCTGGTTTCCGTTCTGGTGTTCTGCCTGCAGCAGCTGATGCCCGGTGACCCCGCCCTGGTGCTGGCCGGCGAGGAACGCGACCCGGCGGTGCTGGCGCAGATCCGCGCCGAGCTGTGGCTCGACCGGCCGCTGCCCGTGCAATATTTCCACTGGATCGGCCACGTGTTGCAGGGCGATCTCGGATTCTCCTGGCGCATCCGCCAGCCCGTGGGCGCGCTGATCCTGACCAAGCTGCCGGTGACGGCGCAACTCGGCGTGATGGCGTTCGTCATCGCCGTCAGCATCGGCGTGCCGCTCGGCATCCTGTCCGCCGTCTACAAGAACCGGCCGCTCGACTACATCGCCAACGCGGTCGGGCTGGCCGGGCTGTCGACGCCGAATTTCTGGCTCGGCATCATGCTCATTCTCCTCGTTTCGGTGGATCTGGGCTGGTTGCCGCCCTCCGGCTATGTGCCGCTCACCGAGGACTGGCGGCAGAGCCTGGCCACCACCATCATGCCGGCCTTCGTGCTGGGTAACGCCATCTCGGCCATCCTGATGCGCCACACCCGCAGCGCCATGCTGATCGCCCTTGAGCAGGACTACGTGCGCACCGCGCGGGCCAAGGGATTGCGCGAATGGGTGGTGGTGCTCCGCCATGCGCTGCGCAATGCGCTGGTGCCGGTGGTCACGCTGGGGGCGCTGGAACTCGGCACGCTGCTGTCCGGCGCGGTGCTGACCGAGCAGGTGTTCAGCATCCCGGGCTTCGGCAAGCTGATCGTGGATGCGGTGTTCAACCGCGATTATCCGGTCGTCCAGGGCGTCGTGCTGGTCACCGCCACGGTCTATGTCCTGCTGAACCTGCTGGCCGACGTGCTGTACGTGTTCATCAACCCCCGCCTGAGGGCGGCATGAGCGCCGCCACCCTGGCCGCCCCCGGCGCCGCGGCGCGGTCTGCGGCGGTGCTGCCGGCCAGCCCGCGCTCGCTCGCGGCCAGGCGGTTTTGCGCCCGGCCGTCGGCCGTCGCGGGACTGGCGATCATCGCCGTGTTCTTCCTGGTGGCCGCGCTGGCGCCGCTGCTGGCGCCGGACGACCCGATCCGGACGTCCTGGACCCTGATCCGCAAGGCGCCGTCATGGGCGCACTGGATGGGCACCGACGAGAACGGGCGCGACGTGCTGAGCCGGGTGATGTTCGGCGCCCGGGCCAGCCTGCTGGCCGGTGTCATTTCGGTGACAATTGCCGCCGGGATCGGCGTGCCGCTGGGGCTGCTGGCGGGCTTCGCCGGCGGCACGATCGATGCCCTGATCGGCCGCCTGGTGGATGCCATGCTGGCCTGTCCGTTTCTCATTCTGGCCATCGCGCTGGCGGCCTTCCTGGGGCCGTCGCTGCAGAACGCCATGATCGCCATCGGCGTGTCGGCCGCGCCGGCATTCGTGCGGGTGGCGCGCGGGGCGACGCTGGACGCGGCCACCAACGACTACGTGGAGGCGGCCCGCGCGCTGGGCAATCCGCCCTGGCGGGTGGCGGTCCGCCACGTGCTGCCCAACATCGTGCCGCCGGTGACGGTGCAGGCGACGCTCGCCATCGCCACCGCCATCATCGCCGAGGCCAGCCTGTCCTTTCTCGGCCTCGGCCAGCAGCCGCCGGCGCCGTCCTGGGGCAGCATGTTGAACTCCGCCCAGCGCTTCCTCACCCAGGCGCCGTGGCTGGCGATCTTCCCCGGACTGGCGATTTTCCTCGTCGTGCTGAGTTTCAACCTGGTCGGCGACGGGCTGCGCGACGCCCTGGACCCGCGGGCGAAATAGCGGTGCGGCGCATGCCATGCATGCGCGGCGTGCCAGGACCCACTTGCAAATCCGCTGGGGTAAGGGCATGTGCTGCCCGTGTTGGTGCCGGCTCAGGGGCCGGACAAGGACGGGCGCACGGGGTATAAGGCCTCGGGGCGCCCGTTATGGTCATGCCCGCTGGGCTAATGGAGGTCTGCCGTGTCCGGAACGCCGCTTGAACGGATCCGTAATATTGGGATTACCGCGCATATCGACGCGGGCAAGACCACCGTGACGGAGCGCATCCTCTATTACACCGGCATCTCGCACAAGATCGGCGAGGTGCACGACGGCAACACCACGACCGATTACATGGACCAAGAGCGCGAGCGCGGCATCACCATTACGTCCGCCGCGGTCACCTGCGAGTGGAAAGAAAACCGCATCAACATCATCGACACGCCGGGCCACATCGACTTCAACATCGAGGTGAACCGCAGCCTGCGCGTGCTCGACGGCGCGGTGTTCATCATCGAGGGCGTGGCCGGGGTGCAGCCGCAGTCCGAGACCAACTGGCGCCTGGCCGACCGCTACAACGTGCCGCGCATCATCTTCATCAACAAGCTGGACCGCACCGGCGCCGACTTCTTCCGCGCGTTCGACACGCTGAAGGAGAAACTCGACATCGTCGCACTGGCAATACAGCTGCCGATCGGCATCGAGGACAGCTTCCTCGGCGTGGTCGACCTGGTCGAGATGAAGGCGATCGTCTGGGAAGGCGGCGAGCTTGGCGCGCGCTACCACGTCGAGGAGATCCCGGAGAACCTGGTCGAACAGGCCAAGGAGTATCGCCAGATCCTGCTCGACACCGCGCTGTCGGTCGATAACGCGGCAATGGAGGAGTATTTCGAGCACGGCGACGTGGCGGTGGCCACGCTGAAGCGCTGCATCAAGGCCGGCACCATCGGCGGCGCGTTCCGCCCGGTGCTGTGCGGCACCGCGTTCAAGAACAAGGGCGTGCAGCCGCTGCTCGATGCCGTGATCGACTATTTGCCGAGCCCGGTGGACGTGCCGGGCATCTCGATCGCCGCCGGCGAAGGCGAGGTGGACAGCGACGACAACGACCGCCGCCGGATCAAGGCCGACGCAAAGGCGCCGTTCGCCGGGCTGGCGTTCAAGATCATCAACGACAAATACGGCACGCTGACCTTCGTGCGCGTCTATGCCGGCACGCTGAAGAGCGGCGACACGGTGATGAACACCACCCGCGAGCACCGCGAACGCGTGGGCCGCATGTTCCAGATGCTTGCCGACAAGCGCGCCGAAATCAAGGAAGTGATGGCCGGCGACATCGCCGCCTTCGTCGGCCTGAAGGACACCGGAACCGGCGACACGCTGGCCAGCCAGGACGACCCGGTGGTGCTGGAGCGCATGGCCTTCCCGGTGCCGGTGATCGACATCTCGGTCGAGCCGAGCACCAAGGAAGCGGTGGAGAAGATGAGCCTCGGCCTGCAGAAGCTGGCCGGCGAGGACCCTAGCCTGAGGTTGCGCACCGACCAGGAGAGCGGCCAGACCATCCTGTCCGGCATGGGCGAGCTGCACCTGGAAATCATCATCGACCGGCTGAAGCGCGAGTACGGCGTCGAGGCGAATATCGGCGCGCCGCAGGTGGCCTATCGCGAGACCATCAGCAAGGCGCACACCGAAACCTACACGCACAAGAAGCAGACCGGCGGCTCCGGCCAGTACGCCGAGGTGAAAATCGTGTTCGCGCCGCTCGAACGCAATGGCGGCGTGGTGTTCGAGAACAAGGTGGTCGGCGGCGCGGTGCCCAAGGAGTACATCCCGGCGGTCGAGAAGGGCATCAAGGCCCAGGCCGACACCGGCGTGCTGGCCGGCTTCCCCACCGTGGACTTCAAATACACGCTGATCGACGGCAAGTACCACGACGTCGACAGTTCGGCGCTGGCCTTCGAGATCGCCGCCAAGGCCTGCTTCCGCGAGGGCATGAAGAAGGCGGGTCCGCTGATCCTGGAGCCGGTCATGGACGTCGAGGTGACCACGCCGCAGGACCATGTCGGCGACGTGGTGGGCGACATCAACCGCCGCCGCGGCATGATCCAGAACCAGGAGAGCGCGGGCTCGACGGTGATCGTGCGAGCGCACGTGCCGCTGAAGGAGATGTTCGGCTACATCTCCGACCTGCGCAGCATGACGAAGGGGCGGGCGTCCTTCACCATGCAGTTCCACCACTACGAGCCGGTGCCGCGGAATATCGCCGACGAGATCATGGCGAAGAGCGCGTAACTCCGGCGAGCAGGCGGCGCACCAGGTCCACCGGAACGGCCGCGCCGCCGGCGCCGGCGGTCTGGGCCGCCACCTGCACCCCGGCGAGCACCAGCCGGCCAGCCTCGTCGCGGACCAGCAGCGGGCCGCCGCTGGTGCCACGGGTGGCGTGGCAATCGTGCAGCAGCAGGGCGCGGCCGCCGCGGTCCTGCGCCGGGCCGGTCACCGCGCAGTGGGTATCGGCCTCGATCACCTCGGCACGATCCTGGTTATAGCCGCCCAGCACGGCCGCCGTGTGGGTCCGCGGGGTCTCGGCCGCCAGCGCCAGCACGTCGGGGGCCGGCCCGGCCAGGGACAGCAGCGCGAGGTCTGCACCGCGGGTGCCGTTGGCATCGGCGGGGTCGAAGCCCGGCGCGATCCGGTAGCCGTCCACCAGCAGATGGGCCGAGAACGTGCCGGCGGCGTAGCCGGTCAGCACGTGCACCGAGCCGGCCGGCACCCAGCCGCCCAGCCGGCGCGACCACAGGCAGTGCGCCGCCGTCACCGCGGCACGCGGCGCCACCATGACGGTGGTGCAGCGGGCGATGCCCGGCACCTGCAACCGTGCCACCGCCCGCCAGGGGGGTTGGCTGGCATCGATGCGCAGACGCGGATCGGCCCCGCCCATGCCGGGCAGCCCCTCCGGCGTTGCGGCGAGGGCGGTGCCCGCCAGCAGCAGCGCCGCCAGCAGCCCGCATATGCCGTGGGTCATGGGACGCTGGCCTCTTCCTCGCATTCGGCGTCGGCGACCAGCGCGGATAGCGCGACGCCGGCGTCGGGCGTCGGAGCGGGCGCATCGGCGGGCGCGCCCAGGTTGCAGGCCGAAAGGAAGGCTGCCATGACGGTGTCGATGGCGGCGCTGGTCACGTTGCGCCGGTTCGCCGCGTAGAAATCGTGCGGCGCCTGCGGCCCGCTGACGATTTCATAGGCCGGAAAATAGCGGGCATGCGGCAACGCCAGCGTGACCTCCTGGGCGGCCACGCGCAGCGCCGACTTGCTGTAGAGGCTCGCCGCCAGCACGTGCTCGCCGGTCGCCGTGGCGACCAGGGGCACCGGCGAGACCGTGAGCACGAAGCGGATGGCCGGATTGACCGTGCGGATCAGGGCGAAGGCGGCCAGCAGGTCGGCCGTGGTTTCCGCCGCCGTGAAGTTCTGGAAAGCGTGGCGAGCCGGATCGAAGGCACCGGCGATGGTGCCGGGACAGGCCGGGAACACCGCGCCGTCGAGGCGGCTGACCCAGGCTTCCGTCAGTCCGAGCGTGAAGACGAACACGTCGGCCTGGCGCAGGGCGGCGAGGACGCGGTCGAGATGCTGGGCGGTCAGCACGTCGAACTCGGCGTCGCTGGCGGCGGGGAAGGCGAGGCCCGGACGGAACGGATCGATCACCCGGCCCTCGCCGTACCAGCGGCCCTCGGCCGGCCGGAACATTTTCAGCGCGCGCTGCATCAGTTGCAGCAGATGCCGCGCGGTATAGATGTTGCCGTAGGCCGCCGAGAAGCGGTGGTAGTTGAAGGCTTCCACATAGACGTCCCGAAAAGCCGGCGGCGGCATCTCGGTGCGCACGTAGCCGATGCCGGCGGCCTCGAGATACGGAACAAGGTTGGCCGCGAAGCAACTGCCGGCGGAGGCCAGCTTCTCGCCCTGCGTCAGCAGCGGGGCCGATGCGCGGGCAAGCCCGGCGGGCGAGAATCCGGTCGCCACGGCGCGCGCCCAGAACGCGCGATCCGGGGCGCCCTGGTAGGGGTGATCCATCCTAGTCCGGCCCTTCCAGCACGATCCGCTCAAGCTGTTGGCGGACCCGGTTGCCATAGGCGCGGTTGGCGTGGGTGGTATCGTCCTGCCAGTACTGCCGCTTCAGCGTGCCATCGGGGTCCAGCGTCTCGGGCGGCACCGGCACGAAGGTCGTGCCCTCGCGCACCGCGATGTCGGCCATCATCTGTTGGATCAGCGCCCACAGTTTTTGCCGGATCGGCGCCGGAGTGATGCGGATGGCGTCGAGGTCGATGCCGGCGGCGGCGGCCGCGTCCTGGAAATAGGCCTCGGTGCGGATACGCGTGAGAATGAAGTCGCCGTCACGCTTCGGCGCGGGCGTGCCGAGGACCAGGACACGCCCGACCCCGTGCGCCCTCAACAGGCGGATGGTGCGGTCGAGCGCCCACAAGGTGTGCCTGAAATAGGCCCGCACGACACCGGCGGGCAGCACGACCGCGCCGGGATGGATCGCCGTGGTGGCGGCGCCGGGGCAGACGAAATCGAACATCGGTTCGGGCGCGATCAGGAACGACGCGTTGTGCTGGTTGCCGTTCCAGGACAACGCGACGGTGCGGCCGGCGCAATGCCGCGCCACCATGTCCCAGTACGCGGCACCGCGGCTGCCCAGCCACTTCTCGGTCACCGCAAAAATCCGGGGCGGGCCGGCTTCAAGGAGGACGAATTCGGGCGGCGCCTCGGTGGAATGCGGCACGCCCAGGGCGACGGCGTGGGAGTCGCCGACGATCAGGAGGTCAGAGGGCCGCGCGGCCAATGGGGCGGACGTTTCGACTTCGACGATGGCAACCACCGGGTTGCGGACCTCCCTGAAAGCCAACGGGCGGGAGAACTAAGGCCTGGCTGCGTAACGGCGCAAGCCTCGCCTCCGCTCCGGCCGGGATGCTAGGATCGCTTCCGGGCGCGAACCAGATGCGCCCGGCCCCGTTGGCGGGAGAGTGTCCATGCAACTCGGTTTCGGCCTGGTCTGGGTCCTTGTGCTCGTGCTCGTGGTGGCCACGCTGTTCGCCGGCGCGAAGTCGGTGCCGCAGGGCCAGGTCTGGACCGTGGAGCGGTTTGGCGCCTTCACCCGCCTGCTCAACCCGGGCCTGAACTTCGTGGTGCCCTTCATCGACCGGGTCGGCCGCCGGCTGAACGTGCAGGAGCAGGTGC
>CAYWOW010000056.1:0-18099 GCA_964459005.1 uncultured Acetobacteraceae bacterium | reverse complement strand
TCCGCGCCGCCCAGGGCAGCCGGCCATGACCGCCCCCGCGCGATCAAGGGGCTGAATCACACCCTGGATCCTGCCCCGCCAGCCCAACGGGCTGGCGGGTCTTTCCGTCGTTTCCCTACCCGCGCGGCGGGATGCGTTCCAACCGGCGGTCGTGACCGGCCAGCAGCAGCGCGATCGCGGACATGATCGGCGCCGCCGCGAGGCAAAGCAGCGCGATGTTGGCACTGCCGGTCGCATCCTTCACCAGCCCGTACACGGTCGGCCCAAGCCATCCGCCGAGATTGCCGATCGCCCCGACCATGGCCAGGCCGCCCGCCGCGGCGGTGCCGGTCAGAAGCGCCGCCGGCATCGCCCAGAACACCGGCACGGTGGCCGAGGAGCCCATCGCCGCGACGATCAGCGCGAGCATCGTGATGACCGGGTGGCCGACGCCGATGAAGACGCAGGTGGCCAGTCCCGTCGCGCAAACCGCGCAGGCGCTGACCACGTGCCAGAGCCGCTCGCCGGTGCGGTCGGAATGGTAGCCCCAGAAGAGCATCGCCATCAGGCCGCACAGCGAGGGGATCGCGCTGACCACCCCGATCCAGTCGGTGGTCACGCCGAGACCCTTGACGATCAGCGGCATGAAGAACGCCAGCCCGTAATTGGCGCAGTTGTAGCCAAAATAGGCCACCGCCAGCAGCCACATCTTCGGGTAGGCGAACATCTGGCCGAGGCTGAACTTGTGGATCGCCTCGCGCTGGGTGTCTTCCGACGTCAGACGCTCGCCCAACCAGGACTTCTGGTCCGGCCTGAGCCAGGCCGCATCCTTCGGCCGGTCGGTCAACAGGAACCAGAACACGACGCACATGACGATCGGCGGCAGCGCCTCGACGATGAACAGCCACTGCCAGCCGCGCAGCCCCGCCACCCCTTGCAGCCACAGCAACAGCCCGCCGACCGGCGGCCCGATGATGCCGGAGATCGCGCCGGCCCCGGTGAACAGCGCCATCATCCGGCTGCGATAGTAGGAGGGGAACCACCAGGTCAGGTACAGGCACACCCCGGGATAGAAGCCCGCCTCGGTCACGCCGAGGAGGAAGCGGACGCCATAGAAGCTATAGTCGTTCCACACGAAGGCGGTCAGCCCCGAGACGATGCCCCAGGTGACCATGATGCGGGCCAGCCAGCGCCGCGCCCCGAACCTGTTGAGCGCCAGGTTGCTCGGGATCTCGCACATGCAGTAGCCGAAGAAGAACAGGCCGGAGCCGAAGCCGAACACGGCGTTCGAGAACCCGAGATCCGGCATCATGGTCGGCGCGGCCATGCCGACGTTCGACCGGTCCAGGAACGAGCAGAAATAGCCGAGCATGAGCAATGGGATCAGCCGCCAGGCCACCCGGCGGATGGTTTCCCGCTCGATCGGTTCGATGCCGCTCAGCGCTGACACCTTTGCGTCCACGGTGGTTCCCTCCTGGTCATGCACCGGCCACCGGCGGGAAGAAAGCTCCGACCCGTGTCAGCGTCCTCGACCTTGCCGAGCCAATGCCGAAATGAACCATGCGCCTCGGTCAGTCCGCAAGCAACGGGACGCCATGAGCCGGGATCGTGCATGGGATTTTTTCTTGCCGCGGGCTGGCCGGTCCCCGGGCTCAGATGATCGGGCGAACCCGAGTCCAGGTTTCCTCGACATGGCGGGTCAGGACCTCGGTCAGCGCCGCCTCGTCTCGCCGCTCCAGGGCGGCGATCATCTCGCCGTGCTCGCGCACCGCGCCGGCCCAATGGTCGGGGGTTTCGTTGCCGATGAAACGGATGCGCTTGAGCCGCGACTGGATCGAAGCGTGCGTGGCGGCCAGGAAGTCGTTGCCGGACAACGCGGCGATCGCCGAGTGGATGGCCTGGTTCAGCTTGTAGTATTCCAGCCGCTGGCGGTCGGCGTAGAAATCCATCATCCGGTCGTGCAGGTCACGGACCCCGGCGATCTCTTCGTCGGTGGCGTTGCGGCAGGCCAGGCGACCCGCCAGGGTTTCCAATGCCGTCAGCACGTCGAGCATGTTGCGAACGTCCCGCGGCGTCAGCCGGCGGACGATGCCGCCGCGCCCGGGGACGAGGTCGATCAGCCCCTCGCTGGCGACGAACTTCAGCGCCTCGCGCAGCGGCGTGCGCGACACCCCGAGCGCCAGCCCGAGCTGCCCCTCATGGATGCGCGAGCCCGGCTCCAACTGGCCCTCGATGATCATGTCACGAATGCGCTCGACAAGCTCGTCGTGCAGCGTGTGCCGCACGACCGGAAGGATCGCGTGTCCGTTCATCGGTCGTCCTCGATGCAGTCCCGCATCAGCCCAGGGCCGTAAAGTATGTGGTCGGGCGGCCCGGGGGGCAAGCCGGACGCCATAAAATATGTTGTATGCAGCATGCAGGCTTCTTGTGGGACCAAAACCGCCATGCTAAGGGGGTTGCAAAGCCCAGGGAGGACCGCATGAGCGCCGTCGCGTCGAACCAACCCGTTATCGCGCTCGCGATCGGCGATCCCGCCGGCGTGGGGCCGGAACTGGCGGCCAGGCTGCTGGCCGATCCCGATGTCCGCGCGGCGGCATCCCTGGTGGTGGTCGGCGACCGCCGCGTGCTGGCGCGCGGCGCGGCCGACAGCGGCGTTACCCTCGACATCGATGTGCGCGGCCCCGATGAGGACATCGTGCCCGGCGCCCGGCCGGTGCTCATCGACCTTGGCCACCTCGACCCGGCGACCATCGCGCGCGGCGTCGCCGCCGCGGCGGGCGGGCGGTTCGCGCTCGCCAATTTCAGCACCTGCCTGAAGCTCGCCGCCGCCGGCAAGGCGCAGGCCGTCTGCTTCACACCCTTCAACAAGGCGGCGATGCGGCTCGCCCACCCGTCCTATGACGACGAGGTCGGCTACACCCACGAGATCCTCGGCATCGACTGCCCGGCCAAGGAATTTAACATCCTCGAGGGCCTGTGGAACGCCCGGGTGACCTCGCATGTGCCGCTGTCGCAGGTCGCCGGACTGATCACCACCGAGGGCGTCCTGGAAAACATCCGCCTCACCCACGGTTCGCTGCGGGATGCCGGGTTCGCCGCCCCGCGGATCGGCGTCGCCGCGCTGAACCCGCACGCCGGCGACGGCGGCAATTTCGGCCACGAGGAGGCGGCGATCATCGCCCCCGCGGTGGAGCAGGCCCGCCAGGAGGGCATCGACGCCCAGGGGCCGTTCCCGTCCGACACCGTGTTCGTGCGCGCGACCAGGGGCGCCTTCGACGCGGTGCTGACCATGTACCACGACCAGGGGCAGATCGCGATGAAGCTGATCGGCTTCGACAGCGGGGTGACGTTGCTCGGCGGCTTCCCCTTCCCGATCTGCACGCCCTCGCACGGCTCGGCCTACGACATCGCGGGCAAGGGCATCGCCAATCCGGGCGCCAGCAAGGCCGCCGTGTTGCTGGCCGCGAAAATGGCAAGCCAGCACCAGCATTCGTAACGCCGCAGCGGTGTGGACCGGCGCCACCAGTCCACTACCCGGGCCAGAGCTTTTGAATCGCCTTCGTCTACAGCGTAACAGAAGCCAAAATCTGGCGAGGAATATCCAATGGATACGAACATACCGAAGCGACGTTGGTACCAAATTCTCCCGCTCGTCTTCATAACCTATGCCCTCGCTTCGGTGGACCGCAACAACATCGGTTTCGGATTCTCCGGGATGGAGCGCGACCTCGGGATCGGGTCCGCCTACGCCGGGCTGGCAGCCGGGATGTTTTTCATCGGTTATCTGTTCCTGCAGGTGCCGAGCGGGATTCTCGCCGAGCGGTGGAGCGCCAAGAGGGTCGTCGCCATCGCCATCACGATCTGGTCGATATGTGCGACGCTGACCGCCTTCGTCGAGACGCTCCCGCAGTTGCTGTTCATCCGCTTCTGTATCGGTTTCGCCGAAGGGGCGGTGCTGCCGCCAATCGTGCTGCTGCTGAAGTGCTGGTTTCCCCAGCACGAGCGGGCGAGGGCCAATGCGTTCTGGATGATCTCCATTCCGTTCTCACTCATGGTGATGTCGCCGATCTGCGGCTGGCTGCTGACCATTTCGGACTGGCGCACCATGTTCCTGGTCGAAGGCCTGGCGCCGCTGCTCTGGGTGGTCGTCTTCTGGTTCGCCGCCGAGGACAGCCCAAGCAAAGCGAAATGGCTGTCGGCGGCGGAGAGGCAGTACATCGAAGACGCCCTTGCGCAGGAGAAGAGGGCGATCGGGTCGCAGCCCGCCCACCTGACGGATGTGTTGAAGAACCGGAACGTCCTGCTGCTGGTGTTCATCTGGTTCTTCACGCAGATCGGATTCTCCGGCTACACGGCTTGGCTGCCGACCGTGCTGAAGGAATTCACCGGAAGCAGCAACCTCGTCATCGGCTTCCTTGCCGGGCTTCCCTGGATGGTGGCCCTGCTGGCGATGCCGCTGAACGCCGCGCATTCCGACCATGTCGGTGAGCGCCGCTACCACGTGGCCGTGCCGATGGCGATGGTGGGCATCTTCTTCTTCCTGTCGGTTCTGGCGGGCAGCGCGCACCCGGTTCTGGCCATCGCCTGCCTGATCGTGTGCGGCGGCTCGGCGATGTCGTTCAACGGGGTCTGGTGGGCCATTCCTACTATGTTCCTGGCCGACGAGGTGCTGGCGGTTGCCATCGGCCTGATCAACGCCGTCGGCAATCTCGGCGGTTTTTTCGGCCCCTTCGTGCTTGGATTCCTCCGCTCGACGACAGGAAGTTTCGTCCAGAGTTCGATGTTCCTCGCCCTGTCATGTGTCTTCGGCTCGTTCCTGCTGCTCAGGCTGCGCTACACCAAAAACTCGGCTCTCTCCGGGCAGACCGCGTCGACCGCGCCCCGTGCAGCCGAATGAAGGGAGACCGATGATGAAAATGATCGATCTGTCGATGACCATCCGTCCCCACTGGAGATGGCCGGTTGAGACGAAACTGCGGCACGATTTCGGGAAGGCCGATTTCCGCTCCTCGATGGCCCAGCTTCCCGCACACGCCTACACCCACGTCGATACGCCGCTGCATTGCGTGCCCGGCGGGACGCCGCTGGAGAAGCTTCCGGTCGATGCCTACAGCGGCAGCGCCGCCGTGGTCGATCTGTCGGCGGTGGTGCGGCCGAACGAAGGCATTTCGGCGCGGGCGATCGAGGAGCGGGGCGGCCACATCCGCCCGAACGACATCATCGTCCTCAAGACCTGCTGGGACGCTCACTATTCCCCCTACAGCGAGGAATACTGGCGCGAGGCCCCCTTCGTCACAGACGAGGCCGCCCTCTGGCTCAAATCCAAGAATCCCCGGGTCGTCGCCTTCGACTTTCCTCAGGACTCCGCGACCAAGGACGTGAAGAGGAAAACGCCCGTCACGCTCGAGGAGTCAACCACGCACAAGCATCTCTTGGTCCACGGTGTGCTGTTCGTGGAATACATGATGAACCTGGGCCAGGTGACGGGCCCGAGGATCACCCTGATTGCGCTGCCCCTGAAGATCGAGGGATTCGAGGGGTGTCCTGCGCGCGTCGTGGCGATCGAGGACGAACTGTAGGAGGTTGACGGAGTCCGCGTTGAAGCTGGCCAGTCAAGGCGGGGCGGTGCCGGTTCCTGCTCGGTTTTCCCCGGCAGGAGTCCGGGGCCTCATTGAAGCTGGCAGAGCGTGGCCGATGTGCTGCTGGCCGCGAAGATGGTGCTGAAGACGATGAAAAACTCCGCCGCCTGACTTTGCCTTCACAAGCGGGCCTTGAGAGCCTGCTTCGATCGGGAGAACGTTCGATGTTCGGCTTCAGGCGTGGCCCGCCGCTCAATGTGCTGGTGCTGCTCAGCGCCATGTCGTTCCTGCTCTACGTGGACCGGGTGAACCTGTCGACCGCCGCCGGGCCGATGATGAAAGAGCTGGGCATGACGAATACCCAGCTTGGCATTGCGTTTTCCGCCTTCGGGTATTCCTACGTCGTGTTCCAGCTGGTCGGCGGCTGGTTCGCCGACCGTTTCGGATCGCGCATCACGCTGCTGATCTGCGGCATGACCTGGGTCGCGACGACGTTCGCCACCGGCCTGGTCGGCAGCTTCGCGGCGCTGTTCGCGGTGCGCCTCGTGCTGGGCATGGGCGAAGGCGCGACGCTGCCGGCCTCGGCGCGCGCGCTGACCAACTGGATGCCCATTCACAAGCGCGGTTTCGCGCAGGGCATCGCGCATTCGGCCTCGCGGCTGGGCAACGCGGTGACGCCGCCCCTGGTGGTGTTCCTGATGCTGACGCTGTCGTGGCGCGCGTCGTTCTACGTTCTCGGCGCCATCACGGCGGTATGGGTCGCGGCCTGGTGGCTCTACTTCCGCGACGATCCGC
Organism: uncultured Acetobacteraceae bacterium; assembly: GCA_964459005.1. GTDB lineage: Bacteria > Pseudomonadota > Alphaproteobacteria > Acetobacterales > Acetobacteraceae > Rhodovastum. The sequence continues at coordinate 11,746 of CAYWOW010000056.1, read as the reverse complement.
GGACCCACAAGAACATCACGCCGGCGGATCTTGCCGATGTGCCCGACTTCCGGCTGGTTTCGGCCAAGGGAACGGACTCGGTGCCCTGGGGCGCGGTCATCGCGCGCATGGCGCCGACGATGTTCGTGTACTTCTGCTACGGCTGGACCAGCTGGCTGTTCTTCACCTGGCTGCCGGTGTTCTTCCTGCACGGCTACCACATGGATCTCAAGAGCACGGCGATGTTTTCTTTCGGCGTGTTCTTCTCGGGCGTCGTCGGCGATACCGTGGGTGGCCTCATCAGCGACTTCGTCATGCGTCGCACCGGCAACGTCGAAGCGGCCCGGCGCAACGTCATCATGGGCAGCCTGCTGGGCGCCTTCGTCTGCCTCCTGCCGATCCTGTTCAGCGCCAACGTATCCCTGATGTTCATGAGCCTGAGCGGCGCGTTCTTTTTCCTCGAGTTGACGATCGGGCCGATCTGGGCGGTGCCGATGGACGTGGCGCCGCGCTACGCCGGCACCGCGAGCGGATTGATGAACGCGGGCTCGGCCGTGGCCGGGATCATATCGCCGGTGGTTTTCGGCTTCATCATCGATGCCACCGGCAACTGGACGCTGCCCTTCGTCGGCTCGGCCTGCCTGTTGCTGGTCGGCGCGATCTCGACGATCTGGATCAAGCCGCAGCGCCAGATGGCCTTGCCCGTGGCGGCCGAATGACCGCCCGCGGCAATCGAGGTCCAGGCTTGACACCACAACCGCGCATGACTGAAATGAATACGGCAGGGAGTTCGGGACCATGAGTGCGAAACCGACCAGAGTAAGACATTGGGTGTTGTTTGTCGTTTGTGTGCTCTATTTGGTCACCTATCTGGACCGGGTCAGCATCTCCGTCACCGCGCCGGAGATGATGAAGGCTTTCAGTCTGAATAAGTTCCAGATGGGGCTGATATTCAGCGCCTTCGTATGGCCTTACGCGCTGTGCCAGTTGCCGACGGGCATGCTGGGCGACCGCTTCGGGCCGCGCAAGGTCCTGACCGTGATGGTGGTGTGGTGGTCGGTGTTCACCGCGGCGACCGGGCTGGCGTGGAACTTCGCCTCGTTGCTGCTGGTCAGGATCCTGTTCGGCATGGGGGAATCCGGCGCGATCCCGGTGGCCAACCGTGCATTTTCCTATTGGCTGCCGCCGACCGAGCGGGGCTTCGCCAGTGGCATCACGCATTCCTTCTCGCGCGTCGCCGGTGCGCTGACGCCCGTGATCGCGGTTGCGATCATGGTGCTCTGGGGCTGGCAGGCCGTATTCTTCATCTTTTCCATCGGTGGGATCGTGTGGGCGGCGTTCTGGTTCTTCTGGTACCGGGACACCCCGGCGGAGTTCAACAAGAGGTGGGGACAGGTCGTCAATCAGGCGGAAATGGACCTCGCCGACGCCGGCCAGAAACCAGTCAAGAAGGTCGCCTCGGTGCCGTTTTCCCAGATCATCCGCAGCAAGAATCTCTGGGTGCTGGGCATGAGCGACTTCATGTACAGCTATGCCTTCTGGATCTATCTGGCCTGGCTGCCGACCTATCTGGTCGAAGCGCGCGGATTCACCCTGGTCAAGATGGGCATTTTTGCCAGCCTGCCCATGCTGGCCGGCGCCGTCGGCGACACCGTGGGCGGCTGGATTTCCGACTTCCTGCTGGAGCGCACCAAGAACGCGAAATTCGCCCGCCGGTCCGTGCCGATGTTCGGCCTGATCATGGCGGCCCTGTTGATGACACCGGGCGGCCTGACCGACTCGCCCTATCTGGCGGTAAGCCTGCTGACCGCGGGCCTGTTCTGCCTGGAAATGGCGATTGCGGCCTACTACACGGTCTGCCTGGATGTCGCCCAGGAATCGGCGGGCTCCGCGACCGGCATGGTGAGTTGCCTCGGCAACCTGGGCTCGGCCATCTCGCCGATGGTCTTTGGCGCCATCGTCTACTACGGCAATTCGTGGGTCTGGCCGTTCGTCATCGCCAGCGTCATCCTGCTCATCGGTGCGGCGCTGTGGATGTGGGTCGATCCGACGCTGCCGCTGACCGAGGAACTGGCCCGCCTGGACAAACGGCCGGCGGCAGCCGTTGTGGCCTGACGCCGGACACCCGGCCGGTGGCATCATCAAGGAGGATTTGAAGTGCGGAAGATAGGATTTATCGGCGTCGGAACGATGGGAACGCCGATGGCCAGCAATCTGATCAAGGCCGGTTATGAACTCGTGGTCTGCGACCGGATGGCGGAAAAGCTGAAGCCGCTGACGGCGCTGGGAGCCCGCATCGCGTCATCTCCCGCCGAGGTGGCGCGGCAGTGCGACGTGGTGATGACGATGCTGCCCGCCGACGCGGCGGTGAAAGAGGTCGTGCTGGGCGCCGGCGGTATCGCGGAAGGTGCGTCGGCGGGCCTGATCGTCATCGACTCCAGCACCGTCATGCCGGCAACCAGCAAACAACTGGCCGCCGAACTGGCGAAAATCAACGTCGCCATGCTGGACGCGCCGGTCACCGGAAGCGAGCCGCAGGCCATCGAGGGCAAGCTCACCTTCATTGTCGGCGGCGACAAGGAAATCTACGGCAAGTGCGTGCCGCTTTTCGAGGCGATGGGGAAAACCACCTTCCACATGGGGCCGAACGGCGCCGGGTCCTATACCAAGCTGGCGAACAACACGATCTCCGCCATCACGCTGGTCGCCTTCGCCGAAGGTGTCGTGCTGGCCACCAAGGCGGGCATCGATCCGAAGCTGTTCGTGGACGTCATCAGCATCGGCGGCGCCCGCAGCGGTCAGATCGCCAACAAGGCCCCGAAGATCCTCAACCGGGATTTCCACCCGAACTTCGCGACCGCCCTGATGTATAAAGACCTCGGCCTCGCCGGCGAGGTGGCCAGGGAGCTCAACGTCCCCACGCCGGCATTGGCGATCGCCCGGGAGATGCTGAACATGGCGCTCGCCAAGGGCTATGGCGCGGAAGATGTCTGCTCGGTCATCAAATGCTATGAGGAATGGGCCCATATCGAGGTGCATAAGTAGGGGTGACGGAAGTGTCCCACCGGGTTGTCCGTGTTGACCGGCAAACCGCCCATCGCCACCGCGCGTGCCCGGGGCTTGCATCATGTGATTTGCACTCGCTGCCCATGGAGACCAGCCAATGAATTCTGATTGGACTGCCTGCGATCCCGGCCGTATGGCGGGCGCGGTTCGCGCCCTGTCCATGGATGCGGTCAACCGGGCCAAATCGGGACATCCCGGGCTGCCGCTGGGGGCGGCCGATATTGCCACCGTGCTGTACTCGCGGTTCCTGAAGGTCGATCCGGCGCATCCGGAATGGCCGGATCGCGACCGCTTCGTGCTGTCGGCGGGGCACGGCTCGATGCTGCTTTACGCGCTGGCCTATCTGACCGGCTATGAGGCGATGACGGTCGAGGAGATCCGTCGTTTCCGCCGGCTCGGCAGCAAGACCCCGGGGCATCCCGAATACGATCTTTCGATCGGCGTCGAGGCGACCACCGGCCCGCTCGGCCAGGGCTTCGGCATGGGCGTCGGCATGGCGCTGGCGGAACGCATGCTTCGCGAACGCTTCGGGGCCGACCTGGTCGACCACTACACCTATGTGCTGGCGGGCGATGGCTGCCTGATGGAGGGCGTGTCCTACGAGGCCGCCGCCCTTGCCGGGCATCTCAATCTCGACCGGTTGATCGTTCTCTTCGACGACAACGGCATTTCCATCGACGGGCCGACGGGCCTGGCCACGTCGGAAGACCAGAAGGGCCGCTTCGAGGCTTGCGGCTGGCACTGGCAGGCCGTCGATGGCCACGATCCCGAGATGATCGGCGAGGCCATCGCGCTGGCCCGCAAGGTTGACCGGCCCAGCATCATCGCTTGCAAGACGGTGATCGGGCTCGGCCTGCCCGGCAAGGCCGGCACCGCGGCCGCCCACGGCCAGAGCCCGACCGACGCCGAGGTGGCCGGCGCCCGGCAGGCGCTCGACTGGCCATACGGCCCCTTCGAGATTCCGGCCGATATTCTCGCGGCGTGGCGGGCAGTCGGCCGGCGCGGCGCGGGCGCGCGGAAAGAGTGGAGCGAGCGTCTGCAACGGACGGACAGCGAGCGGCGCGACCGCTTCCAGGCCGCGATCGCCGGCGAACTGCCCGATTGGCGCGCGGCGCTGCAAGCGTGCAAGGAACGCCTGGCCGGCGCACAGGCCGAAGAGCCGACCCGCAAGTCGTCAAAGACGGTCATGGAGGCGTTGGTACCGGCGATCCCCAACCTGATCGGCGGTTCCGCGGATCTCACCTCGAGCAACCTCGCCCGTCCGGATGGCCTGCCGGAGGTGTCGCGCGAGAACTTCGCCGGGCGCTACATCCATTTCGGCATCCGCGAACACGCCATGGCCGCCGTCACCAACGGCATCGCGCTGCACAAGGGGTTTCTGCCGTACTGCGCGACCTTCCTGTGCTTTGTCGATTATTGCCGGCCGGCGGTCCGCCTGTCGGCGCTGATGGGGCAGAAGGTCATCTATGTTCTGACCCATGATACGATCACGCAGGGTCAGGACGGGCCGACGCATCAGCCGGTCGAGCATTTCGCCATGCTGCGCGCCACCCCCGGTCTGCTGTTCATGCGACCGGCCGATGGCGTCGAAGTGGCGGAGTGCTGGGAGCTGGCCCTGGAAGCCAAGGATCAGCCGGTGGCCCTCGTCATGACGCGGGAAGCGGTTCCGCCGGTGCGCACGGAGGGCGGGGCGGAAAACCGCTGCCGACGCGGCGCCTATGTGCTGCAGGACGCCACGGGTCGCGCCCGCGTCACCTTGCTGGCGACCGGTTCGGAAGTGTGGGTCGCCGTCGGGGCACAGCGGATTCTCGAGGCGAGGGGTATTGCCACCCGCATCGTTTCCATGCCCTGCCTTGAGTTGTTCGATCAACAGACCCCGGAATTCCGCCGCTCGATCCTCGCGCCGGACACCCTGCGCGTCTCCATCGAGGCGGCGGCGACTTACGGCTGGGACCGTTACGTCGGCCCGGACGGGCTCATGATCGGCTTGACCACATTCGGCGCGTCGGGACGGCCGGACGAGGTGATGGCGCACTTCGGCATCACCCCCGAAGCCGTCGCCGCCTCGGTCATGGCCAGGCTGAAGAGCGTGTGATCGTCAGGGTAAACAGGGAGAGGAAGCCAATGGCTCGCGTCAAGGTTTACGAGACCAACCACACCGGGATCACCGTGCAGGATCTTGATTACAGCATCAGGTTCTTCACCGAGGTCCTGGGTTACGAGTTGATCGGCCCACGCGCCCCGCGCGGGCTCAAGAACCAGGAGACCGTAACCGGCGTCAAGGGGGCCGCGGTCGAAATCGCCTATGTCAAGGGCGGCGGTCATGCCCTGGAGCTCCTGCAGTACAACGGTCCGGCCGACCGTGCCGCCTACCAGCCGCGTTGCGTCGATGTTGGCCATTGGCACCTGAGCATCAATGTCGATGACGTCGATACGGCAACTCAGGCCGCGCTCGACTATGGCTGTGCCAAGGTCGGCGACCAGATCACCGTCGACGCCGGTCCGAACAAGGGCAACAAGATCCAGTACGTTGCGCTCAAGGACGGCCTGATCCTGGAATTGACCTGGATCGCCAACCGCCGCTGAAAGCCGCCCCCGGTGACCGCCGGCCGTGCGGTCACCGGGGGCGTAGCCTGGCGCTCAGGGTTGACAGCCCGTTGAATTCCGGGCTTCCTGCGGGGCGCAGGACCTGTCGGAGCGTAGCGCAGCCTGGTAGCGCATCAGTCTGGGGGACTGGAGGTCGTGGGTTCGAATCCCGCCGCTCCGACCAATCTTTTCAATCGGTTAGGAATGGTCTGCGTCACCGGGGCGAAAGCCCGGGCGGCGGAGTGCGCCCCTGGGGCGGCTTGTGCCGGTCGTCCACAGAGGGCACCTGCGCGCCGCAGTGCCCACCAGGAAGCCGCCGAAGCAGGCCGTATGCCTGTCCATCGAGGGCGCGAAGCCTATGCGCCGTTCGAGGCGGATGGCGCGGTTGCAAATCCGCTCGGGATTTGTGATCCTGACATGGCTGTCAGCGCAGGCATTCGGGAAATGTCGGATTGAAATTGTTCATGCATGGCGATGAACACTCTTGATGCTATTTTCCGGGCTGTGACCCAGGCATCAGGAGCAGGGACATGACAGGGCCGCAGGCCAAGGCCGCCTTGAGCGTGGTTGACCTGCACAAGTCGTTCGGTCCGCTCGAAGTGCTGCGCGGCATCAGCCTTGATATTGCCGAGGGCTCCGTGGTCACGCTGATCGGCGCCAGCGGCTCCGGCAAGAGCACATTTCTGCGCTGCCTCAATCACCTGGAGCAACCGACCTCCGGCAAGATCTACGTCGATGGCGAGCCGATGGGGTTCCGTGTCGACGCCAACGGCGTGAGCCACCCCGACGCCGCGCACATGACGCGGATGCGCGCCAAGCTCGGCATGGTGTTCCAGCAGTTCAATCTCTGGCCGCACATGACCGTGCTGGGCAACGTCATCGAGGCGCCGCTGCGGGTCAAACGGATGCGCCGGGACGATGCGGTGACGCTGGGATTGCAATTCCTCGCCAAGGTGAACCTGCTCGACAAGCAGAACGAATACCCGGCCCGACTGTCGGGCGGGCAGCAGCAACGGGTCGCGATTGCCCGGGCGCTGGCCATGGAGCCGAAGGTCATGCTGTTCGACGAGGCAACCTCCTCGCTCGATCCCGAACTGACCAACGAAGTGCTCGAGGTGATGCGCAATCTGGCGCGTGAGGGCACGACCATGGTGGTCGTGACGCACGAGATGGGGTTCGCGCGTGAGGTCTCCGACCGGGTCGTGTTCCTGCACCAGGGCCTGGTGGAGGAGGACGGACCGCCTTCGCAGGTGCTTGGGGCGCCGAAATCGCCGCGCTGCCGTCAGTTCCTTTCCTCGGTCCGCATCTAGAACGATGCTCGACCATCTGAAGCAATCGCTCGACCCGGCCTTGTTCTGGGAGTACCGCGTCACCCTGCTGGCCGGGCTGGTCGAGAACATCGCCATCTTTCTGGCCAGCGCCGTGCTGGCTTCGTTGCTCGCGCTGGCCATCGGGCTGGCCCGCACCAGCTCGAACCGGTTCTCCCGCCTGCTGTCGGCCGGCTACACCGAACTGTTCCGCAACACGCCGGAATATGTGCTTCTGGTCTGGGCCTATTATGTGCTGCCGTTGATCCTGAGCCGCCTGCTGGCGCAGAAGCTGTCGATCAGCCCCGTTCCCGCGGCGATCCTGGCCCTCGGCTTCGCCTATAGCGGGTTCCTGTCCGAGACGGTGCGCACCGGGCTGCTGGCGGTGCCGATCGGGCATCGCGAGGCGGCGATGGCGCTGGGGATGTCGCGCATCGACATCCTGCGTCGCATCGTATTCCCGCAAGGCCTGCGGCGGGTGCTGCCGGACGCGCTCAATCAATACGTGTCGCTGTTCAAGGCCACCTCGATCGTGTCGCTGATCGCGGTCGAGGACATCATGTACCAGGTCTCGATGATCAACGTCGAGGAGATGCGGCCGCTGCCGCTCTACACCGGCGCGGCGCTGCTGTACTGCGCCATCGTCATCGCCGCGTCGCAGACCATCCAGGTGCTGACCCGGCGTTGGCGGCAGCGGGGCTGGGCCTGATGATCGACAACTTCAACCGCTATGTCCTGGGCAACGCCGATCTGCTTGGCCAGGGTCTGTTGATGACGCTGCGGATTTGCGTGCAGGCGTTCCTGCTGGCCATCGTGCTGGCCGTCGCCGTCGGCCTGGCGCGCGTCTACGTCCCGATGCTGCGCTTCCTGGCCGCGGCCTACATAGAATTCTTCCGGGCGACCCCGATCCTGGTGCAACTCCTTTGGGTCAACTATGTCTGGCCCGATCTGTTCGGTTTCCCGCAAACGGCGGAGCAGGCGGGGATCATCGCGCTCGCCCTGCAATCCAGCGGCTACCTGGCCGAGACCATCCGTTCCGGCATCGAGGGCCTGCCGCGCGGGCAGTATGATGCCGGGCGAGCCGTCGGACTGAGCTCACTGCAGATCATTCGACGGATCGTCGCGCCGCAGGTGGTGCTGGTGATGGCGCCGAGCCTCATCAGCCAGATGGCCGTCGTCATCAAGTCTTCGACGCTGGTGTCGGTTATCGCCATCCCGGACTTGATGTACGCGGCGATACGCATCGTCAATCAGTGGTTCGAGCCTATCGAAATCCTGACCTCCACGGCTTTCCTCTATTTTCTTGTCATCTTTCTGCTGTCGCTGGCTGCGAACCGGATCTCGGATCGATTTAGAACCAGGTTCGGGTTGGCTGAATGAGGATGGGTGTCGCCGGCATGGGCCGCGGCACGTTCGCGCAACGCAAACAGGAGACCTCGCATGACCGACTCCCCTGACCTGATCAAGCGTTCAATGCTCGCCGGCGCCGTCGCCATCGGGGCGATGACCTCGCTGGTGGCGGCGCCAAAGCCGGCGCTGGCGCAGTTGCTCAACAGCGGCATCGACCCGAAATCGGTCCTGGCCAAGGCCAAGAAGGGCGACGCGCTGCAGGTCGGCTACGCGCAGACCCCGGTCTGGTTCTTCAAGGATGCAAAGTCAGGCCAGTTGCGGGGGGTTTACAAGGATCTGGTCGACATGCTGGCCGGCGATCTGGAGATGACCGTCGCGTGGCACGAGGTGACATTCGCAGATGCGACTGTCGGCTTGCGCCGCGGCGATTTCGACCTGTTCGGCTCATCCGCCGTCTATACCGTGCCGCGTGCCCTGGTCAGCGAGTTCGTCGGCCCGCTCTGGTCGAAAGGCAGCCTTGCCATCGTGAACAAGGACAACGCCGGCAAGTACAAGACCATTGCGGACCTCAACAGCGCCGACGTGATCTTCTCCGTCAACGCCGGTGCCAGCGAGGAGCAGCGGATGCCGCAGCTCTTCCCCAAGGCTACGGTCAGGGCCGTGGCGGGTCAGCAGGCGATGGCCGCCGAGCCGGTTCGTACCGGTCGGGCCACCGTCTATGTGACCGGCGACAGCGACGCCATGGTGCTCGCCAAGCGCAACCCGGACTGGGCGCATATCGTCGATGTCGAGCATCCATTCGACAAGCGGCCGAATACCTGGCTGATCCGCCATGGCGACCCGGATTGGAAGAATTTCCTGGATTTCTGGGCCACCTACGCCACCGCCAGCGGCGAGGTGCAGCGCCTGTTCGACAAGTACATGCAGGAACTCACCTGACCGGCACGCTGCTCGCGCGGCCGCAGCCGGCCGCGCGATCGCCCCGCAGATCCCGGCGACGATAAAGAAAAGAAGCAGGCATCATGATCATCGACTGCCACGCCCACATCTTCCAGCACTGGGCCGATCCGTGCGGCCACACCTCGCGCGAGGTCCACCGGACCTACATCCAAAAGGTGCAGACCCGAACTTCGGCCTGCGTATTCCGTGCGCGGGACGGCGCCGATGTCACGGGCAGCGTTCTGTTCAGGCCCGGCGAGAATGGCTGGAGCGGGCTCAAGGACGTCAATCTGCGGGTCGGCAATTACGGCCGGCTCGACTTCACGATCGACGGCGAGGACTACTATTCGCAATACATGCCTGTCGGCATGCAGCAGATCGTCGCGCCGCCGGAGCTGATGCTGGCGCAGATGGCCTATGCCCGCGTGGACCATGCGGTTCTGCAGGCGGGCTGGGGCTATGGCGCAATGAACGACTACAACGCGTTCGCGCAGAGCCAGTACCCCGGCAAGTTCACCGCGATGCTCAACGTCGACGAGCCGCGGGCCTGCACCGAGGCGGGGTTGCGCGAATTCGACCGCGCGCACGGGCAGCTTGCCCTGCGCGCGGTGTATTTCGGGCTGGACGCCTTCGCGCGCTATGATTTCGACATGGAATTCAGCGATCCGCGGATGGACGCCTTCTGGTCGAAGGTGGACGCGGCCGGGTTGGCTGTGTTTCTCGAGGTGACCGCGATCCCCGACTACACGCTCGCCAGCTACGTCCGCATCATCCGGCATTTGCATGAGTTGATGCGGCGGTGGCGCAATACGCGCTGGGTGCTGGTCATGGGCCCGCCGGTGGCGTTCTTCGGCAAGTCGGGCACATGGGAGTTCCCCGACGAGGTGCTGGCCGCCTACCGCCACGAGAACATGCTGGTCGAAATCATGTTCCCCATCAGTTGGGGCGGCGTGTGGGACTATCCTTACCCCGAGGCGCAGCGCCTGATTGCCGACCTGCGCGACAAGCTCGGCGCGGACAAGCTGGTCTGGGGGTCGGACATGCCAAACGTCGAACGCTTCTGCACCTACCGGCAGTGTGTCGATTACGTCCGCCGCCATTGCGGCTTTCTGACCGCGTCCGAAAAGGACCTGATCCTGGGCGATACAATCGACGGGCTGCTCGGTGTCAGCGAACGGTTGCGCGAGCACAGCGCGCAGACGGGATGACCCCGGCCTGTTGGGTGACGCGGGGAGGTCCCGGTGGCATGCGACGTTCACCGATGACTTTCCCTCGCCCACGGCGGGCGGATTGCTGGTCAGCCCGCCAGCCCAGGAGTAGCGTCGGCGTCGCGGCATCGGCGGGAGGAAAGCGGCAATGAACATCTGCATGGTCGGCTACGGCATGATGGGGGTGTGGCACACCCAGGCGCTGTTGCGCCCGGGAGCGGGCGGCGACGTGGTGCTGCACACCGCGGTCGGGCGGCGGCCCGACGCGCTGGCCGAATTCGCGCAACGCTTCGGCTACCGGCGCTGGACCACCTCGCTGGAGGAGGCCCTGGCCGACCCGGCGATCGACGTGGTGGTCCTGGCCACCCCGAGCGAGCACCACGAGGCCCAGGCGCTGGCCTGCTTCGCTGCCCACAAGCACGTGCTGATCGAGATCCCGATCGCCATGTCGCTGGCCGGCGCCGAGCGGGTGGCGGCGGCGGGCGAGAAGGCGGGCGTGGTGTGGGGTATCTGCCTCCCGATGCGCTTCCGCCGCGAGCGGGTCGCGCTGCGCCAGCGGGTCCTCGCCGGCGCGGAGCACATTCGCCACGTCGCGGGGCGGTTCTTCATCAAGCGGCTGACCAATGTCGGGGGCACCGGCTACGCGCGGTCGTGGACCGACAACATCCTGTGGCACCATTTCTGCCATTTCGTCGATCTCGGCATGTTTTTGTTCGACTACGCGCCGATCCGCCGGGTGCAGGGCCACCTGGGGCCGCTGCACGAAAAGACCGGCGTGCCGATGGAAGCGGTGGTGCTGGCCGAGACCGAGGACGGCCGCACCCTGGTGGTGCACGGCTCGTACCACGCGGCGTACCGCTACAACGACAAGCTGATCGTGACCGACCGCGACACCTATTTCTGCGACACCCTGACCGCCACGCAGCGTACTTCCGCCGGGGTGGAGGCGATCGATTCGGAGCAGGTCAACGTCGCCCGGGTGATCGACGACTTCCTCGCCGCGGTGCGCGAGGGTCGCCCGCCGCTGGCGGCCGGGCCGACCGCGCTGCCGGCGATGCGGGTGCTGCAGCACGTGCAGGACGACTGGGACATACGCTGGGGCGCGCAGTCGATCCCGGGGCGGGGGCTGTAGCTCAGCGAGAATGATCGGTTTCTGCATGGTTGCGAAAAAGGGAGCAAACGACATGAACGAGATGCTCGCTACCACCGCCGGTTCCTTGGTCGGCCAACCGGTATCGGTGCTCGACACGCCGGCGCTGCTGGTCGATCTCGATGTCGTCGAGGCGAACATCGCCCGCATCGCCGGCGAAT
>CAYWOW010000055.1:0-18217 GCA_964459005.1 uncultured Acetobacteraceae bacterium | reverse complement strand
ACCAGCCCGTTCATGTTGGCCGGCGACAGCAGCGAGCCCGAGGTTTCGGTGCCGACCGAGGCCGCCGCCAGCCCGGCCGTCACCGCCACGGCCGAGCCGGAACTGGAGCCGCCGGGCAGCACGTAGGGCGTGCCGCGCGCATCCACCTCGGTCGCGTAGGGGTTCAGCACCTGTCCGCCGAGCGAGGAATAACCGGAGGGCATGCCGACCGCGAGGATATTGGCGAACTCGGTCAGATTGGTCTTGCCGAGCAGCACCGCGCCGGCCTCGCGCAGCCGCGTCACCACGGTGGCGTCGCGCGCGGCTTTTGCCCCCTCCAGGGCGAGCGAGCCGGCGGTGGTGGGCTGGGCGTCGCCGGTGGCGATGTTATCCTTCACGAGGATGGGAATGCCCTCGAGCGGGCGCCGGTCTTTCGTTCGCGCGTCGCTGGCGGCGGCGATGGCGTCGGCCTCGGGGTTGACCAGGCGGACGGAATTAAGCCGTTGGCCGCCGCGGTCGTGGTCCTCGATGCGAGCACGATAGGCGGCCACCAGGGCGGCGGCGGTGGTGCGTCCGGCCGCAAGCTCGGCCAGCAGTCCCTCGATCGTCGCGTTTCGCACGTCCATGGCCGCCTCCGTCGGTGTTCCCAGGCGTATGCTTGCAGCCCGCGCGCCGGCGGGCAACCGGGCAGTTCAAACCGAAACAGGGCTATCGACCAGCGGCAAACCCACACTACAGTTGCCATCCGGAGAACAGGGGACATCGGACCATGAACAGCCGCCTTGCCGCCGCCGCCGCGCTGCTTGCGCTGCTCTCCAGCCCCGCCCTGGCGCAGCGGCCGGATGCCAGCACCGTCGTGGTCGCCTTCGGCACCGACGCACAGACGCTGGAACCGGCGGAGATGAACTCGCGCGATACCATGAACATCGCCGACCATATCTTCGGTTCGCTTTACGAAATCGGCGATGACGGCCACCTCAGCCCGTATTTCGCCGACTCCTTCAGCGAGAACACGGACGGCACCGAGATCGCCTTCAAGCTGCACCCCGGCCTCACCTGCCACGACGGCTCGCCGCTCACCGCCGAAGACGTCGCCTTCACCTTCGACCGCGCCCGTGACCCGGCCAACAAGTTCACCGGCAGCACGCCCGGCTTCGTGCTGACCTCGCTGGGCTTCAAGGGAACGCGGGTGATCGACCCGCTGACCGTCGGCATCGAACTCAACGCCTACAACCCGATCGCGCTCGGCCTGATCACCGAAGTGAAGATCGTCTGCAAGGCGCCGTACACGAAAATGAGCCGCGTGCAGGCGACCCAGACCCCGGTCGGCACCGGCCCCTACCGTTTCGTCGAATGGGTGAAATCCGACCGCATCGTGCTGGAGAAGCAGCCCGGCTTCACGCTGCGCCATGCCTTCTTCGACCGCATCGTCTGGCGCGTCATTCCCGAAGCCTCCACCCGCGCGGCGGAACTCATGGCCGGCAATGTCGATGTCATCACCAGCGTCGCCCCCGACCAGATCGACACGGTCAACCACAGCGCCAATGCAAAGGTGCAGGCGGTCAGCGGCACCCGGCGCATGTATGTCGGCGTGCAGATGAAGCCGATCTTCAGCACTCCCGGCGGCATCGCGGTGCGCAAGGACGACGTGCGCCGCGCCCTGCAATACGCCATCGACGTGCCCACCATCTGCGAGCAACTGCTGCGCACCTCCTGCCAGCGCGCCACCGATCTGGTCAATCCGCCGCTCGGCAATCCCGACATCAAGCCCTATCCATATGATCCCGCCGCCGCCGAAAAGATGCTCGACGCGGCCGGCTACCCGCGCGGCGCCAACGGCGTGCGCTTCGAGCTCACGTTACAGGCCGCGAGCGGGCGCTATCTGAACGATCACGACGTGGTGCTGGCGATCGCCCAGTATCTGTCCGATGTCGGCGTCAAGACCAACGTGGAGTTCATGGACTGGGCCTCGGTCTTTCTGCCGCTGACCCGCCGGCACGAGGCGGGGCCGCTGTTCTTCCTCGGCACCGGCGGCGGCACCTGGAATCCGCTGTACGACATGGCCGATTTCGCCGACGTCTCCTCGGTGACCAACACGCCGAGCTGGTCCGATCCGGACTGGTTCTCGCTATGGCCGGAAGCCAACCGCAAGCAGCCCGAGGTCGACCGTCAGAAGGTGGTCAATCGCATGCTGCAAGTGTTCCACGACAAGGGGCCGTGGCTGGAACTGTATTTCCAGCCCGACTTCTACGGTGTCAGCAACCGCCTGGCCTGGCAGGCCCGCCGCGACGAGCGCATCAACCTGGTCGGCGCGACGCTGAAGTAAGCCGGTCCGGGCCGGCGCATGATCGCCTACCTGATCCGCCGCCTGTTGCAGGGCGGGCTGGTGGTGCTGGGGGTCACGGTGGTGACCTTCCTGGCGCTGCACCTGGGCGGCGACCCGACCTACCTCTACGTCAGCGAGCGCGCCTCGGCCGGGGACATCGCCGCGGCGCGCGCAGCCCTCGGCTTCGACCAGCCGCTCAGCGTGCAGTACCTGCGCTTTCTCGCCGGCCTCCTGCATGGCGACCTCGGCACGTCGCTGACCTACAAGACCGGGGCGATGGGCGTGGTGATGGGCTTCTTTCCGGCGACCATCGAGCTGACCCTGTCGGCCATGCTGCTGGCGGTCGGGCTGTCGATTCCGCTCGGCGTGTTGGCGGCCCTGCACCGCGGCACGCCGCTCGACGGCGGCATCATGGTGCTGGCCCTGGTCGGCCAGTCCGTGCCGAGCTTCTGGATGGGCATCATGTTCATTCTGTTCTTCGGCCTCGGCCTGCAATGGCTGCCGATGTCGGGGCACGTGCCGGTGCTGGCGCCGCTGCTGGCCGGCGATGTCGGCCAGGCCGTGCGCAACCTGCCGCAGGCCGCGCTGCACCTGATCCTGCCTGCCGTCACCATCGCCTTCTTCTCGCTGGCGCGGAATTCCCGCCTGGTGCGCTCGTCCATGCTGGAGGTGCTGGAGCAGGATTATGTGCGCACGGCGCGGGCCAAGGGGCTGCGCGAGAGCCGCGTGGTGATCGGCCACGCGCTGCGCAACGCTTGGCTGCCCGTGGTGACCATGATCGGGCTGGAGTTCGGCTTCCTGCTCGGCGGCGTGGTGGTGGTGGAGACCATCTTCGCCTGGCCCGGCGTCGGCCGGATGGTGTTCAACGCGATCAACCAGCGCGACATTCCGCTGGTGCAGGCGGCGGTGGTGACGCTGTCCGGGGTGTTCGTCGGACTCAACCTCCTCGTCGATCTGCTCTACGCCTGGCTCGACCCGCGGGTGCGGCTGGCATGAGGCGCATGCTGGCACGCCTGTGGCGGGCGAAATTCCCGATCGCCGCCATCCTGGTGCTGCTGGCGGTCACCGGCGCGGCGGCCTTCGCCCCCGAGATCGCCCCGCGCGACCCGAACCGGCAGAGCATCATCGCCCGCCTGGCGCCGCCGCTGACGCCCAACCGCCAGGGCCGCATCGACTTCATCCTCGGCAGCGACGGACTCGGCCGCGACATCGCCTCGCGCCTGGTCTACGGGGCCCGCGTCACCATCGTCGTGGGGCTGGCGGCGGTGCTGATCGGCGGCGCGCTTGGCACCCTGCTGGGCGTACTGGCGGGCTACCGGGGCGGGGCGGCGGGCGCGGTCATCATGCGGGTGGCCGACATCCAGCTCGCCTTTCCGTTCATCCTGCTCGCCATCATGGTGCTGGTCGTGCTCGGCCCCGGGCTCCTCAACCTCATCCTGGTGCTGGGGGTCGGCCAGTGGGTCACCTATGCCCGCATCGCCCGCGCCCAGACGCTGGCGGTGAGCCAGAAGGAATACGTCGAGGCCGCGCGGGCCATCGGCGCCCGCCACGGACGCATCCTGCGCTGCACCGTGCTGCCCAACATCGTCGCGCCGCTGATCGTGGTGGCCTCGTTCAACCTGGCCGGCGTCATCCTTTCCGAGGCGGCGCTGTCCTTCCTGGGGCTCGGCGTGCCACCCACCGTGCCGAGCTGGGGCGGCATGCTGGCCGAGAGCCGCGACCAGTTGCTGGCGGGTCGCTGGTGGATGGCAGTGTTGCCGGGCCTGGCCATTGCACTCACCGCCCTTTCCTGCAACGTCCTGGGTGACTGGCTGCGCGATGAACTTGACCCGCGGCTCAAGGAAGCGGGCTGAACGCATGAGGAAACCATGACCGACACACCGGCTTTTGCCTGCGATTGCCACCTTCACGTCTTCGGCGATCCGGCGCGCTATCCGCCGGCGGCGCAGCGCGCCTACACGCCCGTCGCGGCGACCCTGGAACAGTGGCGCGCGATGGCGCACCCGCTCGGCCTGCAACGCCTGGTGCTGGTGCAGCCCAGCGCCTACGGCACCGACAACACCTGCATGCTCGACGCCCTGCGCGCGGCCGCCGGCACGGCGCGCGCCGTCGCCGTCATCGACGACGCGACACCCGACGCGGAATTGTCCGCCATGGCCGCAGTCGGCGTGGTCGGTGTGCGGCTGAACCTGATCACCGGCGTCTCCGTCGATCCCACCGCGATCCCGAACCTGCTGCGCGCCACCGCGGCGCGCATCGCCCCGCTGGGCTGGCACCTGCAACTGCTCGCCCGGGGCGCGCTGATCGACACCGTCGCCGCCATCATCCCGACGCTCGGCGTGCCGGTGGTGTTCGACCACATGGCCAGCGTCAGCGCCGCCCTCGGCCCCGATCAGCCCGGCCTCAACGCCGTGCTGCGCCTGCTCCGCGAGGGCCATTGCTGGATGAAGGTGTCCGGCGCCGACCACGTCGCCTCCCGCCGCGACGCGCCGGAGGAGGCGCTGCTGATCATGCGCGCCCTGATCGCGGCCAACCCGGACCGGATCGTGTGGGGCACCGATTGGCCCCATATCGGGCCGCTGACGAACGAAGGCGGCAGCCAGAAGGTGACCTACCTGCCGCTCGACCACGCCGGACTGCTGGCCGTGCTGCACCGCGCCGCCGGCGACGCCGCCAGCCGCATCCTGGCGGACAACCCGGCGCGGCTGTACGGCTGGAAATGAGGCCGTGGGCTCTGCCACCGAACCCGACTGATTGACCGGTCGTCCCGAATAGCGGTATTGTATCCGACAATGTGGTCATCTTGGCGAGTCAGAGGCCGTCAAGAGGCGTCCAACGAAGAAAGAAGAAAGGAGACGGACAATGAAGACCAAGGCCTGCCTGCTCGGCGTTGCTGCGACCCTGCTCCTGGTGGGGGCGAGCGCCGGAGCGCCGGCCAGGGCCGCCGATCCCGTGGTCGTGACGGTGTGGTCATGGAGCCCGGTTACGCCGACCATGAACGCCATGATCGCGGCGATCCAAAAGGCGCATCCCGATATTCAGGTGAAGGCGACCATCCAGCCACACCCGGTCTATTCGGTTTCGCTGCAGGCGGCGGTCGGGTCGGGCAACATGCCGGACATCGTCGGTCTCTCACCCGGTTCGGAGACGCAACAGTACCGCGAGCATCTGTTGAACCTGAGCCCGGTCGCCGAGGAACTGTGGGGCAAGGACTGGCAGAAGAACTTCTCGCCGTCGCTGTTGAGCGAGGCGCGGTTCGGCAACCCGCAGGGCGATGCGAATTTCTACGCGCTGCCGCAGGAAGCCCAGATCAACAATCTCTGGTACAACATTCCCGCTTTCGAGAAGGCGGGCATCGCCGGGCCACCGAAAACGGTGGACGAACTGGTGGCCGACGCCAAGAAGCTGCGCGCCGCGGGCTACATGCCCTTTTATCAGGGTGCCGGCACCGGCACCTTCGACGTGTGGGCCTATCTGCTGATCGCCTCAAGGATCGACGTTGACAGCGTGGTCGCCGGCGAGCAGGGCGCGCCGATCTGGACCAAGCCCGGCATGATCGAGGCGGCGCATGTCTGGCAGCGGATGTTCACCGACGACGTCTTCCAGCCCGGCGCGTTGAGCGCGTTGCAGTATCCGACCGGGGCGAATCTGTTCGCGGCGGGTCGGGTCGGGATGATCGTGCTCGGCTCGTGGTGGCTGCAGCAGACCGGACTTTCGGAACTGCCCGGCCTGAAGACGATGTCCGATTACGGCACCTTCAATTTCCCCGCGGTCGGCGACCACAAAGGTCCGGAAGTGTTCCTGGGCGGCGTTGACGTGGGCTGGGGCATTACCACCAACGCGTCGAGCTCGCCGGCGGTGCTGGCGGCCTCGAAGGTGGTGCTGAAGGAATTCATCAGCGGCGTGGGCGAACAGGAAGCGCTCGACGAACTGAACGACCTGCCGGCGTTCAACGGCATGACGCCGTCGCACGCGATGCCGGCGCACCTGACCGAAGTCTACGACACCTACATCAAGGAACTCGCCACGGCGCACACGCACGTGATCGGCAATCCGGTGATCAACCAGAGTCTGGTCAGCGGCTTGCAGGCGATCGGCGCCAAGACGATGACGCCCGAGGCAGCGATGCAGGCGGTGCAGGACACCGCGCTCGCGCAGCAGAAGGCGCACTAGAACCTTGCGCCCGAGGCGGCAGGGCCAGGAAACGTGAATTACCCACCCGGGCAAGGAACCGGCGCATGACCGCTTCATCGGTTGGAAGCGGTCATGCGCCGGCCGTGGCGCGGGGGGTCAAACTGCGGCGCGGTCGCGGGTGGCGCGAGCTGGAGGCGTGGCTCTACGTGCTGCCCGGGCTCGCGGTGTTTGCCGTCTTCATCGCCTACCCGATCACGGCGAACATCGTGGCCAGCCTGTTCGGGCCGCACGGCGACGTGACGATGGCGAACTATCGCCAGGCCAGCGGCGATGCCGTGTTCTGGACAGCGATGCGCAACTCCGCCGTGTGGGTGGTGCTGTGCGTCGTCTTCGAGGCCGCAATCGGTTTCGTGCTGGCGCTGGCGATCGAAATGTACATTCCCCGCGGGCGCGTGGTGTTCCGCACGTTGCTGTTCCTGCCCATGGTGATCACGCCGTCGGTGATCGCGCTGGTGTTCTCGACGATCTACGCGCCGGACTATGGGCTGCTGTTCGGAGTGTTCGACAGCGTGGGACTCGGCGGCCATTTCCCGGCCATTCTTGGCGACCCCGCGACCGCCACCTACGGGGTGATCGCCGTCAATGTCTGGCAATGGTCCGGCTTCTTCGTGCTGATGTACTGCGTCGGCCTGACACAGATCGACCGCGAGTTGCTGGCGGCGGCGGCGATCGACGGAGCGGTTGGCTTCGCGCGCGTCCGCTACGTGATCTGGCCGCTGCTGTACCCGGTTACGACCTCACTCGTGGTGCTCGGAACCATCCAGGCGCTGCAGCAGTTTCCCCTGATCTTCCTGATGACCGAAGGCGGGCCGGCGGATTCCACGCAGACGCTGGCGACCTACATCTTCCAGACCGGGTTCGTGCTGAACGAGATGCACTACGCTTCGGCGGTCGCGGTGGTGCTGTTCGTGCTGTCGCTGGCGCTCATCGTGGTGCAGTACCGGCTGGGCCGGGAGAGGCGGGCGCATGCCTAGGACCTCTGCTGGCGCGCGGCTGGCGGCCTATCTGGTGCTCGGGATCGCAGCCGCGATCAGCCTGGTGCCGACCATCTACATGTTCGACATCTCGTTGCGGGATGCCACCGACAGCTTCTCGCCGCTGTTGATCGTTCCGCGCGTGACCTTTGCCAACTGGGTCGCGGTTCTCGCGCAGGGCAACCTGACCGGCTTCTTCGTCAGCAGCGCCCTGGTCAGCGTGGTCACGGTGGCGCTGACGCTCGCCTGCGTCATCGGGCTGTCCTACGCGATATCGCGACTGAAGATCCGCGGCGGACAGGTGATCCTGCTGCTGGTGGTCTCGGCGCTGCTGCTGCCGCTGGCCTCGTTGCTGATCCCGATCGCCAAACTGCTGGAACTGCTGGGGCTGACCAACAACTATCTCGGCCTGATCGGTCCCGAGACGGCGCTGGGCATCCCGTTCGGTACGGTGATCGTGAAGGCGGCGATGGACGATATTCCGATGGCGCTCGAGGAGGCGGCGCGGATCGACGGTGCCGGCAGCTTCGCGGTGCTGATGCGGGTCGTCGTGCCGCTGATCTCGCCATCGCTCATCGTCGTCGCCATCTGGCAGTTCCTCTATTCCTGGAACGAATTCTTCCTGGCGCTGGTGATCATGACCAAGGACGCGGTGAAGACGCTGCCGCTGGCGCCGCTCTACTACCAGGGCCCGTTCATGACCGATCCCGGCAAGCTGTTCGCGATCCTGACGTTGATCGCCATCGTGCCGATGGCGGCCTATGTCGTGTTGCAGCGCTGGTTTGTCGCCGGACTGATGGAGGGCGGCGTCAAGGGCTAGCGGATCGCTCACGGCCGCGGGCCGGTGGGGACCGAAGACCGATTCCAAACCCGGCGAAATCGCTCTAGGGTGGCGAGAACCTGGTGGAGGCGCGGTCGCTTTCGCCAGTGGTGGCAAACGCCAAGGATGAACCATGAAAATAACGAACGTCCGCACCCACGTCCTCTCAGCTGCGCTGTCGCAGCCCTTCGCCTATTCCCGCGCTTGGTACGACACCCGCATGGCCATGATCGTCGAGATCGAAACCGATGACGGCCTGGTCGGATGGGGCGAAAGTTACGGGCCGGCCTGGATGACCTCCGCCGTCGTCAAAACCGTCACGCCATGGCTCGTCGGCCAGGATCCCTTGTGCACCGACCTGCTGTGGCAGGAGATCTATGCGCGGTTGCGCGACCACGGACAGAAGGGGGCCGTGATCCAGGGCTTGAGCGGCATCGACATCGCGCTCTGGGATATCAAGGGAAAACACTTCGGCGTGCCGGCTTGCCGGCTCATGGGCGGGCCGCAGCGCGCTACCGTGCAGGCCTATGCGACCGGGCTGTACCGGCGCAAATCGGGCGATCCGGTACAATACCTGGCCGACGAGGCGGCGGGCTACGTCGCGGAAGGGTTCAAGGCGGTCAAGCTCAAGGTCGGCTTCGGCATCGAGGAGGATGTACGCGTCACCCAGGCGGTTCGGCGGGCCATCGGACCCGACATCGGGCTGATGGTGGACGCGAACCACGCCTACGACGCCGTCGCGGCGATCCGGCTGGGCCGGATGATCGAGGAATACGACATCGGCTGGTTCGAGGAGCCGGTGCCGCCGGAGGACCTGGACGGCCATCTTGCAGTTAAGGCCGCGCTTTCGATTCCGATCGCCGGCGGCGAATGCGAATTTACCCGTTTCGGTTTCCGCGACCTGCTGGTCGGCCACGTGCTCGACATCCTGCAGCCCGACACCTGCGCCGCCGGCGGATTGTCCGAGTGCAAGAAGATCGCCGACATGGCGGTGGCTTTTGGCACGCGCTACAACCCGCACTGCTGGGGCACCGGCATCGCCATCGCGGCCTCGCTGCAACTCCTGGCCGTGCTGGCGCCGCATACGCCGCCCTCGCTGGCGCCCACCGAGCCGACGCTGGAATTCGACCGCACCGAGCATCCGATCCGCCAGGCCATATTGGCGAGCCCGATCGAGCATGTCGGGGGCATCGTCCGGGTACCCGACGGGCCGGGTCTCGGGATCGAAATCGATCGCGACGCGCTCGTCCGGTTCGCCGCGGGCTGATCGCCTTACTTCGTGCCGTACAGCCGGTCCCCGGCGTCGCCGAGGCCGGGGCGGATGTAGCTGTGTTCGTCCAGGCAGCGGTCGATCGCGGCGGTGAACAGCGGCACGTCGGGGTGTTCGGCGGTGAACACGGCGAGGCCCTCGGGGGCAGCGATCAGGCAGACCAGCCGGATCTGGCTCGCCCCGGCCTGTTTCAGCAGGCTCACCGCGGCCGCCGCCGAATGGCCGGTGGCCAGCATCGGGTCCACCACGATGGCCAGCCGGTCGCGGATATCCTCGGGCAGTTTCAGGTAGTACTGCACCGGCGCCAGGGTTTTCGGGTCGCGGTAGAGGCCGATATGGCCCACCCGCGCGCCCGGCACGGCGTCGAGCATGCCGTCCAGGATGCCGTTGCCCGCCCGCAGGATCGGCACGAAGCAGAGTTTCTTGCCGGCCAGTTGCGGCGCCCGCGTGCGTTCCAGCGGGGTCTCGATGTCGACGTCGTGCAGCGGCAGGTCGCGGGTGACCTCGTAACACATCAGCAGGCCCATCTCGCGGGCGATCTGGCGGAAGGCGGCGGTCGAGGTGGCCTTGTCGCGCAGCAGCGTCAGCTTGTGCTGCACCAGCGGGTGGTGGATGACCGTGACGGTCGGGAAACGGTCTGTCATGGCGGCAACTCCCTTCAGAACGAAGCGCAGCTGTCGGCGAGCGCCAGCCCCACCGATTCCTGCGCGAAGCGCCGCCGGTAGTCGGCGCGGATCGCCTCCAGCGCGGCAAGTGTCGCGGCTCCGGGCTCGGCCAGCACGATCACCACCGTGGCGGGTTCGGCGGCGATCTGTCCGCTGGCCCGACCCTG
Organism: uncultured Acetobacteraceae bacterium; assembly: GCA_964459005.1. Classification (GTDB taxonomy): domain Bacteria; phylum Pseudomonadota; class Alphaproteobacteria; order Acetobacterales; family Acetobacteraceae; genus Rhodovastum. The sequence continues at coordinate 7,822 of CAYWOW010000055.1, read as the reverse complement.
CCATTGGCCATAGCCGTCCAGGACGGTGAAGCCGGAGGGGAAGCGCGGCGTCACCACCTCGGCCAGGAAGCGCCGCCACGCCGCCTCGTCCACCGTGGCGCCACCCGCGGTGCGGCCGAAATAGAGCGTGGCGCTGAGCATCGGCGCGCCCGGCAGCCCGGCGCAGCGCGGCGCCGGCGCGGCGCAGCCGGCCAGCAGCGCCAGCAGCAGGACGGCGCGGGTTGCCTTCATGCCGCGGTCTTGGGCGCGCGGCGTCGCTTCACCCGTTCGCGCACCGACTGAAACACGACGTAGAGGACGGGGATGACGAAGATACCGACCACGCTGGCGGCGATCATGCCGCCGAACACCGGGGTTCCCACGTTGCGCCGGGCCAGCATGCTCGGCCCCTCCGCCACCACCAGGGGCAGCAGGCCGAGGATGAAGGCGAAGCTGGTCATCATCACCGGCCGGAAGCGCAGCCGCGCCCCCTCGGTCGCCGCCTCCAGCAGCGGCACGCCGCGCTCGCGCTGGTCCTTGGCGAATTCGACGATCAGGATGCCGTTCTTCGCGGCCAGGCCGATCAGCACCACCATGCCGATCTGTCCGTAGAGGTCGAGCGTCAGCCCGGTCAGCACGATGGCGCCATAGGCGCCGAGCACACCCACCGTAACCGACAGCAACACCGGCACCGGGATGGTCCAGCTCTCGTACAGCGCGACCAGGAACAGGTATGCGAACAGCACCGCGAAGCCGAGGATCAGCGGCGTCTTGCCTTCCGCGCGTTTCTCCTGGAAGGCGGTATCGGTCCACTCGCCCCGGTAGCCCTGCGGCAGGGTATGCGCGGCGACGTCCGCCATGGCGTTGAGCGCGGCGCCCGAGGACACGCCGGGCGCGCCGGCGCCCTGGATCACCACCGCGCGCTTGTTGTTGTAGCGGGTCAGCGATTGCGGTTCCTGGATCGTCCGCACTTCCGCCAGGCTGCGCATCGGCACCATCTGGCCGGTCGTGCTGCGCACGTTGATGCGCTGGATATCGCTGACATTGGCGCGGTCGGTGGCCTCGGCCTGCACCTGGACCTGCCAGGTGCGGCCGAACAGGTTGATGTCGTTGACATAGGCGCCGCCCAGGTTGGCGCCGAGCGCCTGGAACACCGAGGTGAGCGGCACTCCCAGTACCTCCGCCTTCTCCCGGTCGATGTCGAGGAACAGCGAGGGGGTGGTCGCCGAGAAGAAGCTGAACACGCGGGCCAGCCGCGGGTCCTGGTTGGCGGCCACCAGCAGCGCGCGCAGCACCTGCGCCATCGCCTTGGGATCGCCGCCGCCCAGGTCCTCGAGCACGTAGCTGAAGCCGCCGCCAGTGCCCAGGCCGACGATCGGCGGCGGCGCCATCGGAATCGCGAAGCCACCGCGCAACTGGCGGAATTGCGCCGCCGCTCGCGCGATCGCCTGGGCTGCCCCCATGCCGGCGCCCGTCCGCTCGGCGAACGGCTTCAGCGACACCACCACGAAGGCGGCGTTGGACTGGGAAACCCCGTCCAGGAAGTTGTAGCCGATGATCGAGGTGGCATCCTGCACCGTCGGTTCCGCCGCCAGGATGTGCTCGACCTGGGTTACCAGATCGGTGGTGCGGCCGACCGAGGCGGCGTCGGGCAATTGCACCATGACGAAGAAGGCGCCCTGGTCGTCCTCGGGCAGGAATCCGGTGGGGGTGATGCGGCCGAGCGCGCCGATGCCCAACACCACCAAGACCACGACGGGCAGGCCGATCAGGGCGATCCGCACCAGCCGCGCCACCACCGTGCCGTAGGCGTCGCGCACCCGGTCGATGAAGCGCATCACCGCCCCGACCGGACCGCGGCGCGGCCCGTCGCGGCGCTTGAGCAGGACGGCGCACAGCGCCGGCGACAGGCTCAGCGCGTTCACCGCCGAGATGAACATCGCCACCGCCACCGTCACCGCGAACTGGCGGAACAGCTCGCCCGATATGCCGGGGATGAAGGCGATCGGCACGAACACGCTGAGCAGCACCAGCGTGATGGCGACCACCGGCGCGGTGATCTCGGCCATGGCGCGCTTGGTGGCCTCGGCGACGCTGAGGTCGGGCCGGTCGTGCATCACCCGCTCGACGTTCTCCACCACCACGATGGCGTCGTCCACCACGATGCCGATCGCCAGCACCAGCGCCAGCAGCGACACCGTGTTGGCCGAATAGCCCACCGCGTTCAGCACGATGAAGGTGCCGATCAGGCTGACCGGCACGGCGATGGTGGGAATCAGGGTGGCGCGCAGGCTGCCGAGGAACAGGAACACCACCGCGACCACCAGCACGAAGGCTTCGAGCAGGGTCTTCTTCACCTCCTGCATGGTGGCGGTGACGAAGGTGGTGGCGTCGTAGGTGACCCGCCATTGGACGTCGTCGGGCATCTGGTCGGCCAGCCCGTTCAGGGTCTCGCGCACCCCGTTCAGCGTCGCGATCGCGTTGGCGCCGGGCGACTGGTAGATGCCGATCGCCGCCGCCGGCGCGCCGCCCAGATGCGTCTCGACGTCGAGATTGGCGGCGCCCAGTTCGATCCGGGCGACGTCGGCAAGCCGCAGCACCGAGCCGTCGGGGTTGGTGCGCAGCACGATGGCGCCAAATTCCTCCGGCGTGGCCAGCCGCCCCTTGGCCTCGATGTTGAGCTGAAGCTGCTGGTCGTTGCTGATCGGCCGGGCGCCGATGCGCCCGACGGCGGCCTGCGCGTTCTGCGCCTGGATGGCGGAAATGACGTCCGACACCGCGAGCCCGAGCCCGGTCAGCCGGTCGGTCTGCACCCACACCCGCATGGCATAGTCCTGCGGGCCGAACAGGTTGGCCTGGCCGACGCCGGGCGTGCTCTTGACCGCGTCCAGCGCGGTGATGGTGACGAAATTGCTGAGGAACAGCGAATCGTGGCTGTGCTTCGGCGAGGTGAAGGCGATCATGGCGAGCAGCGCCGCCGACTTCTTCTCGACCGTCACGCCCTGCTGGCGGACATCCTGCGGCAGCTTGGACAGCGCCGCCTGCACCCGGTTGTTGACGTTGACGGTATCGATGTCCGGGTCGGTGCCGAGTTCGAAGGACAGCGTCAGCGTGTAGCTGCCATCGTTGCCGCTGACGCTCTTCATGTACATCAGCTTGTCGACGCCGACGATCTGCGCCTCGACGGGCTGCGCGACCGTGGCCTCGACCACGGCGGCGGAAGCGCCAGGGTAGTATGTGCTGACCGTGACCTGGGGCGGCACGATATCGGGGTATTGCGCCACCGGGATGGTCAGCAGCGACAGCAGCCCGGCGATCGTCATGACGATCGAGATCACCGCCGCGAAGCGCGGCCGGTCGACGAACAGCGCCGAGATCATGGGTCAGATCCCCTTGGCGGGGGAGGCCAGTACCGCAGCCCCGGCCCGCAGCGCCATCAGGCCCTCGACCACCACCTGCTCGCCTTCGCGCAGCCCCTCCTGGACGACGACGTCGCGGCCGACGTCCGCACCGGTCGTGAGCCGACGCGCGACCGCATGGCCGTTCTCGACGACGAAGACATAGGAGCCCTGCTGGTCGGTCAGCAGAGCGGCCTGCGGCACCAGCAGCGCCTGCTCGGGCTCGACTCCCTGGACGCGCACCCGCACGAACTGGCCGTCGACCAACACGCCGTCGGGGTTGGGCACCTGCGCGCGCGCCGTTATCGTATCGGTGCCGCGGTCGACGCTGGTGTCGAGGAAGTCGAGGTGGCCGACCTGGTTGTAGAGCGAGCCATCGGCGAAGCGCAGCCGCACCACCAAGCTGGCGGCGGCGGCGGCGCGGTTGCCCTCGCGGCGGTAATGCAGCAGATCGCGCTCGCTGACCGGGAAGGTGAGGTAGACCGGGTCGAGGCTGACGATGGTGGCCAGCACGCCGGACTGCGGGCTGACTACGTTGCCCTTGGTGAGCGCGGTGCGGCCGATCCTGCCGGAGATCGGCGCGGTGATGATGGTGTAGCCCAGGTTGATCGTGGCCGTGCGCAGGTCGGCGTCGGCGCTCATGGCGGCGCCCTGGGCCGACAGTTGCGCGGCCTGCCGGTCATCGCGCGTCGCCACCGAGCCGGCGCTGGTGCGCATCAGTTCCTGGGCTCGCTGGAGCTGGACGGTCGCGTTGGCGAGCTGGGACTGGGCCTGCATCAGGGAGCCGCGCGCCTGCATCTGGGCGGCGACGAACGGTTCCCGCTCGATATGGAACAGCGTGTCGCCTTCCTTGACGAGGCGGCCTTCCTGGAAATCGACGGATTCCAGGAAGCCGGTCACCCGCGCCCGCAGATCCACCTTCTGCATGGCCTCCACCCGGCCGACGAAATCGGTGCCTGCGTTGACCGGGTGACGGGCGATGGTGACGACCCCGACCGGGATCGCCTGGGGGGCCGGCTGGGCGAGGGCCGCCGCCGGAAGCAGCAGGATCAGGGCGAGGGCGATGCGACGCATGATCGGTCCTTTCGCCGGATTGTGGTCGTATCGCTACCGGCTTGGCGGCGCGGAATCAATCCACGGCGATGGTCCGTTCAGCCCACCCACCACTTGCCGCCGAGCACGATGCCTCGGCAGACCAGTTTTTCGGCGGCCTCGATGGTCTCGCCAACCACGTCCGTCAACGTGAAGCGGCCGGCCTCAAGGCTCAGCACGGTCGCGTCTCCCAGCAGGCCCGGCTTCAGCGTGCCGCGGTCCTCGCGCCGCACCGCGCGGGCCGCGTTGATCGTACTCATCCGCACCACCTCGTTGAGCGGCACGCCGAGGGCCAGAAACTTCGAGAGAGTCACCAGCAGATCGTACGCCGGCCCGCCGATGCTGGTCAGGTGGACGTCCGAACTGATCACGTCGGGCGGAAAGCCGGATTTCAGCATCTGCCGGGCGGTGGCGAAGCCAAAGCTGCCGCGGCCGTGGCCGATGTCGAAAATCACGCCGCGGGCGCGCGCCGCCAGCGCGTCCGTCTCCACCCCGCCGTCCGCCGCCGCCGGCGCGTTGGGGAAGGGGCGGAAGCAGTGCGTCAGGATGTCGCCCCGGCGCAGCATGCCCAGCACGTCGGCACGCGAGGGCGGCGGCGAGTCGAGGTGGGTCATCAGCGGCAGACCCGCGTGCTCGGCCGCTTCCATCGCGATCCGCACCGGCATGGCCCCCAGCACGCCCGAGGTGTGGATGCCCACGCGCACCTTGATGCCCACCACCAGATCGGCCTGCTCGCGCGCCACCCGCAGGCACACCGTCGGATTCAGCAGATCGGGGTTGGTGCACTCGCCGACGCTGACGTCCCAATGGAAGCCGAAGATGCCGGCGAACGAGATGTTCAGGAACGGCAGGATGCGCACTTCCGCCCGCTCGATGACGTGGCGACGGAAGCCGTGGATGTTGCCCGGGCCGGCCGAGCCGGCGTCGATCAGCGTCGTGCAGCCGCAGGACCGGGCGTAGGCGTCCGGATCGACGCCGAGCGAGGTGCCGCCCCAATATACATGCGTATGCAGATCGATCAGCCCCGGGGTGACGATGCAGCCGCCGACGTCGCGGCTCACGGCGGCCTCCCCGAGGTCCGTGCCGAGGGCTGCCACGCGGCCGTCGGCGAAGCCCACGTCCAGCACCGCGTCGATGCCCTGCGCGGGGTCGACCACCCGCCCGCCCTTCAGTACCAAATCGAACATCCGCTTCAACCCCACACCATGACCGGCTGGATGGTCCGGCCGGCGGAAGATTTTCGCAACCCCTTCCGAACCACGGCGGCGCGGGTCATGATGCGGGCCACGATATTCCAGGAGCAAGACAGATGACCCAAGCCGGCGAGGTCACGGGTGGAACGAATTCGCGCATCGTCGCGGCCTACCGCGAGCGCACCGCGCGCTCCGGCGCCCTGGCGGCCGAGGCGGCGAGCCTGCTGCCGAACGGCATCACCCACGACGCGCGCTATCTCGACCCCTACAGCGTCTTCATCGCGCGTGCCGCCGGCCCGCACAAATGGGACGTGGACGGCAACCGCTACATCGACTTCTTCGGCGGGCACGGCGCGCTGATCCTGGGCCACTGCCATCCCAAGGTCACCGCGGCGGTGGCCGCGGCGGTGGCCGAGGGCTCGCAGTTCGGCGCCAGCCACCCGCGCGAGATCGCCTGGGCGCGCGCCATCCAGCGCCTGGTGCCGTCGGCCGAGCGGCTGCGCTTCACCTCCTCGGGCACCGAGGCGACGCTGATGGCGGTACGGCTGGCGCGCGCCTTCACCGGCCGCGACACGCTGCTGCGCTTTGCCGGCCATTTCCACGGCTGGCACGACCACATGACACATGGCTACACCAACCACTTCGACGGCACCCACACGCCCGGCGTGCTGGCCGACGTGGCGGCGAAGTCCATCCTCGCCCCGCCCGGCGACCTCGACGCGGTGGCCGCCATCCTGCGCGACAACCGCGACATCGCCGCCATCATCCTGGAGCCGACCGGCGCGGCGTTCGGCCAGGTGCCGGTGAGCGGCGACTTCGTGCGCGGTCTGCGCGGCCTGACCGAGCAGGCCGGCGCGCTGCTGATCCTCGACGAGGTGGTGACCGGGTTCCGTTCCTCGCGCGGCGGCGCGCAGGCGCTGTTCGGCGTGCGGCCGGATCTGTCGACCTTCGCCAAGATCGTCGCCGGCGGCATGCCGGGCGCGGCGGTGGCAGGGCGGCGTGAGATCATCGACCTGCTCGACTTCGAGGCCGCGCCGGCGGCGGGGTGGGAAAAGATTGGCCATCCCGGCACCTTCAACGCCAATCCGATTTCGGCCGCCGCCGGCATCGCCTGCCTGACCGTGCTGGCCGAGACCGACGCCAACGACGTCGCCGACGCCCAGGCCGCGGCGCTGCGGGCGGGGCTGAACGAGATGCTGGCTGAGGAGGGGCTGCCCTGGGCGGTCTATGGCACCAGTTCGGGGTTCCACCTGTTCACCAACCCGGCCCGGCGCGCCGGCGTCCGGCCCGACCGCTTCGATCCGTATGCGTGCAGCCTCGAGGAACTCAAGGGGTCGGACAAGCACCTGGTCGGCCGCATGCGGCTGGCCCTGCTGATCAACGGAGTGGATTCCAATCCGCGGCTGGGCGGCTTCACCTCCGCCACCCACACCGCCACCGATGTGGCCGACACGGTGGCCGCCTATCGCGCCGCGATCGCGATGCTGCGGGCCGAGAACGAACTGCCGGTCTGACAAAACGGGGGCGCGGCCATGACCGACGAAGACCTGTGCTTCCTGCCGGCGAGCGAGGCCGCCGCCCTGATCCGGGCCAAGACCGTCTCGCCGGTCGAGCTTGTGGCAGCTGTGATCCGGCGCATCGAGCGGCTCGAGCCGCGGATCAACGCGTTCGCCCATTTCGCTCCTGAACAGGCCCTGCAGGCCGCCCGGACGGCGGAGACGGCGGTGATGCGGGGCGGGCCGCTGGGCCCGCTGCACGGGCTGACCGCGACGATCAAGGACCTGTGCTGGACAAAGGACTTCCCCACCCAGTTCGGCTCGAAGATCTTCGCCGGCCACCGCACGCCCACGGACAACCCGACGGCGGCGCGGCTGAAGGCGGCCGGCGCCATCCTGCTGGGCAAGACCACCACCTCGGAGTTCGGCTGGACCGGGGTCTCGCGCAGCCCGCTCACCGGCATCACCCACAACCCGTGGCACTACGGCTACAACGCCGGCGCTTCCTCGGCCGGGGCGGCGGCGGGGGCGGCGGCGGGTTACGGCGCGCTGCACCAGGGTACCGACGGCGCCGGTTCGATCCGTATGCCGGCGCATTTCTGCGGCGTCTTCGGCCTCAAGCCGAGCTTCGGGCGGGTGCCCTACGCCCCGGTCGGCGCCGGCG
>CAYWOW010000054.1:0-18226 GCA_964459005.1 uncultured Acetobacteraceae bacterium | reverse complement strand
CGGGCCAACTCTCCGGCGGCGAACAACAACGCGTCGCCCTGGCCCGCGCCTTCGCCCCCGCGCCGCGCCTGCTGCTCGCCGACGAACCCACCGGCAACCTCGACCGCGCCACTGGTGAGGCCGTCATGGACCTGATGTTCGCGCTCCGCGAACAACGCGGCTCCACCCTCCTGCTGATCACCCACGACCCCGACCTCGCACACCGCTGCGGCAACATCATCCACCTCGCCGACGGCAGGGTCGCGCTTTGATGGGGGGCGTAGGGAAGGAAGGCCAGGGCTCCGCCCTGGACCTGCCAGGGGCCGTGGGGCACCTGGACCCCGATACTAGGAAGGTTGTTGTGAGAGGGGGGGCAAGGTGATGCCGCGACATCTCCTGGCCCCCCCTCTCACAACAACCTCGCTTAAGTAATTGGGATCCAAGGGCCCGCTGGCCCTTGGCGGGGTCCAGGGGCAGAGCCCCTGGCCTTCCTTCTTTACGTTCGCCCCCCTCAAGCTCGTCCTGCGGTTGGCGAGGCGGGAGCTGCGCGGCGGGGTGCGGGGGTTGTGGATTGTGTTGGGTTGTCTGGCGCTCGGGGTGGCGGCGATCGCCGCTGTCGGCACGTTGCGCGAGGGCATCGAGCGTGGTCTGGCGCGTGACGGGGCGCGCATTCTTGGTGGTGATCTGTCGGTGCAGGGGGGCGCGCAGCCGCTGCCCGATACCTTGCGGGCGTGGCTGCGCGGGCGCGGGGCGCAGGTATCGGACGTGGTCAGCATGCGTTCGATGCTGGTGGCGCCGTCGGGTGAGCGTCTGCTGGTGGAGTTGAAGGCGGTGGACGGGGCTTGGCCGTTGCTGGGCACGGCGGCGCTCGATCCGCCCGGTCCGGTGCAGGCGGCGCTGGCGGACGGGCTGGTGGCCGAGCCGCTGGTGTTGCAGCGGTTGGGGGTGGCGCAGGGCGATACGGTACGGCTGGGCAACGCCGGGTTCGTGCTGCGCGCGGCGCTGACCGACGAGCCGGACCGGGTGGCGACGCCGTCGATTTTCGGCCCGCGGGTGTTGGTCGGTCTGGCGGCTTTGCCGCGCACCGGGCTGTTGGCGCCCGGGGCGATCGTCGAATATGCGGTGCGGGCGGCGTTGCCGCCGGGGGCCGATGTGGTGGGCACCATCGCGGCGTTGCGGGCGAGTTTTCCGGACACCGGTTGGCGCGTCCGCGATGCCCGCGATGCGGCGCCCGGGGTCAGTCAGTTCATCGACCGCACCAGTCTGTTCATGACGCTGGTCGGGTTGACCAGTCTGCTGGTGGGGGGCATCGGGGTCGCCAATGGCGTGCGCGCCTGGGTGTTGGCGCGGGCGCGCACCATCGCCACGCTGCGTTGTTTGGGGGCGGCGCCGGTTCTGGTGTTCGCGGTGTGCCTGGTACAGGTGATGGCGCTGGCCGGGGTCGGGGTGTTGGCGGGGTTGGCGGTGGGTGCCGCGCTGCCGGCGCTGGCCGCGATCTGGCTGGCCGGGGTGCTGCCGGTGACGCCGGAGGCCGGGCCGTTCCTGGCCCCGTTGCTGCTGGCCGCCGCCTATGGGCTGCTCACCGCGGCGGCGTTTTCCTTGTGGCCGCTGGCGCGGGCCATGCGCATTCCCGGCGCGGCGCTGTTCCGCGATGCCCTGGTGCCGGACCGCGCCCGCGCCCCGGTCTGGCTGCTGGCGGCCAATGCGGCGGCGGTGCTGGTGCTGGTCGCGCTCACCATCGCCACCGCCGAGGAGCGCCGGTTCGCGCTCTATTTCTGCCTCGGCGCCGCCGCCACGCTGGTGCTGTTCCGGGCCGGGGGCTGGGTGCTGGTGCGGCTGGCCGCCGCGCTGCCCGCGCCGCCGTGGCCGTGGGCGCGGCTCGGCCTGTCCAACCTGCACCGTCCCGGTGCGCCGACGCCGCTGATGCTGGTCTCGGTCGGGCTCGGCCTCTCCACTTTGGCCGCGGTCGCCCTGATCGAGGGCAATATCCGCCGCGAGATCATGGATCAGTTGCCGCAGGACGCGCCCAGTTTCTTCTTCGTCGACATCCAGAACGACCAGATGGCGGCGTTTCGCGCCATCGTGGCCGGGGTGCCCGGCGTGCGCGACGTGCGGGAGGTGCCCAGCCTGAGGGCCCGCGTGGTGGCGGTGAACGGGGTGCCGGCCGAGCGGGTGGTGGCCTCCCCGGACACGACCTGGGCGCTGCGCGGCGATCGCGGCCTGACCTATGCGCGTGCCATGCCCGAGGGCACGCGGCTGGTGGCCGGGTCCTGGTGGCCGCCCGACTATGCCGGTCCGCCGCTGGTCTCCTTCGACGCCAACCTGGCGCGCGGCTGGGGGGTGACGATCGGCGACACCATCCGGCTCAACGTGGTGGGCCGCGACCTCGATTTCCGGGTGGCGAGCCTGCGCGACATCGCCTGGCGGACGCTCGGCATCAATTTCACCCTGGTCGCCAGCCCGGGCCTGCTGGAGAGCGCGCCGCACACCCACATAGCCACGGTGCGATCCGATCCCGCCGACGATGCGGCGCTGCTGCGGGCGGTGACGGACGGCCTGCCGAACGTCTCCGGCGTCCGGGTCTCCGATGTGCTCGCCACGGTGGCCAACCTGCTGGGCCAGATCGGCGCCGCGCTGAGCGCGACCGCCTCGGTGACGCTGGCCGCCGGCGCGCTGGTGCTGGCCGGCGCGGTGGCGGCGGGGCAGCGGCGGCGCATCCAGGAGGCGGTGATCCTGAAGAGCCTGGGGGCCACGCGGGCGCAGATCCGGGCGGCCTGGCTGGTCGAGTTCGGCATTCTGGGCATCGTGGCGGGGCTGTTGGCGGCGGCGGTGGGAACCGCGGCGTCCTGGGCCGTTGTCAGCCAGGTGATGGGCACTGACTGGTTCTTCCTGCCCGGCCGCCTGGCGATTACCGTGGCCGGGTGCGTAGCGCTGATGCTCGGTTTCGGCTATATTGGCACGGCTGCGGCGTTGCGCGCCCACGCGGCGCCGCTGCTGCGGAACGAATAGGGAATAGATTACATCGAATTCGCTTGATCGCCGCTGCGCCGCCCCCAAAATAAACGCCGACAGGCATCCCGCCTGAACTAAGGACAGACAGACCATGGCTTTCAGTCCCGACTATCGGACCTACACGGGCGCCACCCGCGCAGCCGAGACGGCCGCGGTACTGGATGCGGGCCTGCGCGCCTACATGCTCCGCGTCTACAACTGGATGGCGTCGGGCCTGGTGCTCACCGGCATCGTCGCCTACGCCATCTCCAGCACGTCGCTGATCAACGCCTTCTACCCGCTGGTGATGACGCCGAGCGGGCGGTTGATGCATGCGCCGACCATGCTGGCCTGGATCAGCGTGTTCGCGCCGCTGGCATTCGTTCTCGTGCTGAACGTCGGCGTCAACAAGCTCTCCACCACCGCGGTGCAGGCGCTCTACTGGGCGTTCTGCCTGGCGATGGGCGCCAGCATGGCGAACCTCTTCATCATCTACACGGGCGAGAGCGTGGCCCGGGTGTTCTTCATCACCGCCGGCACCTTCGCCGGGATGAGCATCCTGGGCTACACCACCAAGAAGGACCTGACGAAGTTCGGCAGTTTCCTGATCATGGGGTTGTTCGGCATCATCCTGGCGATGCTGGTGAACATGTTCATGCACAGCGCCGGCCTTCAGTTCGCCATCAGCATCATCGGTGTGCTGGTGTTCACCGGGCTGACCGCCTACGACACCCAGCGGATCAAGTCCGGCTTCGTCCAGTTCGCCTATGCCTATGGCCCGAACGAGGCCGCCAAGCGCAGCGTCTATGACGCGCTCGGCCTCTACCTGAACTTCGTCAACCTGTTCCAGATGCTGCTCATGTTGATGGGCAACCGCAGCAGCAACTGAGCGGGCACAAAAAAGGGCTCCAACCCGTCCGGGCTGGAGCCCTTTCCTTGTACGGTGCGGTCAGGCGGCCTTGAGGAAGGTGGCCAGCTTGACCACCGCGGTCATCTTGTCGGTGGCGTCGAGCGCCGCCATCTCGGCGGCCAGGCGATCCATGGCCGACTCATAGATCTGCCGTTCTGAGAAGCTCTGGTCGGGCTGTCCGGCGTTGCGGTGCAGGTCGCGCACCACCTCGGCGATGGCGACCGGGTCGCCGGAGTTGATCTTCGCCTCGTATTCCTGGGCGCGGCGGGACCACATGGTGCGTTTGATCCGGGCGCGCCCGCGCAGCACGGTCAGGGCCTCGTCGAACTTCGCCTGGGAGGTCAGCTTGCGCAGTCCGGCGGTGCGGGCCTTGGCGACCGGCACCCGCAGGGTCATGCGGTTTTCCTCGAAGGTGATGTGGATGAGTTCCAGGCGGTGGCCGGCGATGTCCTCGATGGCGATCTTCTCGACCTTGCCCACCCCGTGCGTCGGATAGACAACGTAGTCGCCCTCGACGAAGTTTTCCTGCTTGGCCATGGCACGGACAGGCATCACCGGACGCGCGCCGGGCATCCCGTTCATCGGCCTGGGCTCAACCATCCTCGCTTCGGCCGCCCGCACTTCGGGTATCTTCGCATCTTCGGGTTTGGCCTCGGCCGGTTTGGCCGCGGGCACGCCATTGTCCTGAACCGCCGGGGCCTCCGCGGGCTCGATTACCGGCGTAGTCGCCTCGGGCGGCGCTGCCTCGGCCACCGGCGCGGCTGCCTCCGGGGCGGCGGCTGGCGGTTCCGGCGGGGCGGCGGGGCTGGCTGCGATGACGGTCTCCTGAGGGGGCGCTGGCGGGGTTGGGACGGCAACCGGTTCCGGCGCGGTGACCACCGCTGCCGGTTTCTTTATCTGCGTCGGAGCCGGCGCCTTGGCCGGCTTCGTTGCCTTGGCGGGCAGGCGCGTCTTCGCGGCGGCCGGTTTCGGCGCTGCGGCCGCCGGCTTTGCCGCGGGCGGCTTCGTCGGCGCCGGCTTCTTCGCGGCGGCGGCCGGCTTCGTCGCCGCGGTCGTGGCGGCCTTCGCCGCACGGGTCCTGACGCGTTTCTTCGCGGCCGGCGGGCCGGATTCTTTCCTGCCGGTATCGGCGGTCTCGCTGTCGGTACGCACCACGGGCGGATGGCTGAGCCCGAAGGGCGACGTCACTGCGTTGCGCGCGCTGGCTGCAGACGCCTTCATTGCGAACCTCGTGGCTCCAGAAACGTCAATGAACGAACACGGTCTCGTCAACAGGACAAAGAATACCAATCGGCCATATCTGCCCGGCCGCCGCCTTCAGATGCTGCGGAGTTGCCTGAACGAAGCAGGCGGAACCACCAACTGGGTCGTCACGCAGACGAACGACCCCGCGCGGTCCTTTACGCCCACCATCACATCATACCCGATTTGGGCACGCGATCATAGGGCTGCAAGCCGGTACACCACCCCTCAGACGCCATATTTTCCGCATAACAGGGCCGCAGCACGCCCTCGTTGCGAGCGAAAATTCAGGTTCAGCAGTCTGGCCGGGCTCTGGTCAAAACAGATGCGCACCCGCATATGTCCGGGGCAATAAGGGGGATACGGGCACAATGGTGCCGCCGTTCCCGGGGCAGCGCAGACGTTTCCGTTGGCTGGCCGGCTGGTGGCTGGCTGCGGCGGCCTGGGCGGCGTGCCTTGTCAACCCGGCCGTGATGCCGGGGCTCTCCACCGGGCCCGTCTGGCTGGTCGCCGGGACGATCTGTCATGCCGGCGGCGCCCCGGACAGCGATCGGAAAGCACCATCGCATACCCCTCGCTGCCCCCTGTGCCCGCTCTGCCAGGCCTTGGCACATGCGGGCCTGCTGCCCCCGCCGCCGTCCGTCCCGACCCCTCCGGCGCTCGTCGCGCTTCGTCTGGCCATGCCACCACCGGCGCGCGCACCGCCGGTCCGGCCGTCTGGCACGGCCTATCCGCGCGGCCCTCCCACCCCGGTCTGACCAACGAGCCTGCGGCGCCGGCCGAACGCCGGCGCGCGTCCGTTGCAGACCCGGATTGTGGAGTCCCCTCAGATGCCCCGTCCAAAACTTGCCGCCGCGCTGGCAGCCGCCAGCGTGCTCGCCAGCCAACCCGCCCTGGCCCACGTCATCGTCGGCGTGCGCCTGTTTCCCGTCACCCTCACCTTCGATGACCCCGGCGTCGCCGACGAGGCCACGCTGCCGCAGGTCATTTGGCAGCGCGACGCCGGCCCGCAGAACCTCTATCAACTGCAATGGGAATACGACAAGACGATCACACCCACCACCGCCATCATCTACAACCACGGCTATGACTGGTTGCAGCAAGCGGGCTCGAAGACGCACACCGGACTCGAGAACGTCTTCATCACCGGCAAGTGGCAGGCGTTCACCAACGCCGAACACGAGTTCGTCGTCTCCCTCGGCGTGATCGAGGAATTCGCCGGCAGCCCCGCGACCCGGAACATCGGCGGCGACGCCTACGGCTCGACCGCGCCGACGGCGTATTTCGGCAAGGGACTCGGCGACCTGCCGATCGGCGTGTTCCGCCCCTTGGCGATCACCGGCGAGTTCAGCACCAACATTCCCGACCGGCGGCTGAACAGCACGCTCGGCAACAACGGCAATCCCAACTCCGTAAACGGTGCATTGTCGATCCAATACAGCATTCCCTACTTGCAGTCGCAGGTGAAGGACTTCGGCTTGCCCGGCTTCCTGGGGCGGCTGATTCCCCTGGTGGAGACCACCTGGTTCTCCCCCACCGCGGCCCCTGCCGGCGGGTTTCCCAGCAAGTGGATCATTTCGCCCGGCGTGATCTACATGGGCGATACCTTCCAGGCCGGCATCGAGGCGCTGATCCCGGCCAACCGGCAATCCGGCCACAACGTCGGCGTGATCGCCCAGGTCCACTTCTTCTTTGACGACCTGTTCCGCGGCAGCTTCCTCGGCAAGCCGCTCATCCCGTGAAAGGAGTCCGGCCCATGCGCCTGATCCCCGTCCTGTTCGCCGCCCTCGCCCTGCTGGCCGGCGGTCCTTCCGCAACCGCGCACGCCTTGCTGCGCCACGCCGATCCCGCCGTCGGCGCCACCGTGAGAGCGGCCCCGGACGAATTGCTGCTGACCTTCTCGGAAGCCGTCGAACCCGGCTTCAGCAGCGTCGCCGTGACCGATGGGCAAGGCAACCGGGTCGATACCGGCAGCATCCGCACCGACCCGGCGGACGCCACCCACCTGCTCGCGGGCGTGCACAAGCTCGCGCCCGGCACCTACAAGGTGGTCTGGCACGCGACTTCGGTCGATACGCACAAGACCGAGGGCGCCTACCAGTTCACCGTCCAGCCCTAGGCCGTGCCGTCCTTCGACCCGGACGGCGGGTTTATTCTCGCCTTTCTGCGGGCCGTCGCGGTCGGCGGGCTGCTGTCGGCCTTCGGCACCCTGGTATTCGGCGTGGCGGTCGCCCCGCGCGCCTTCGCCAGGGCACCGGCCGAGGTCGCGGCGCCGGCAAGGCGAGCGCTGGCCCGGCTCTGTCGGGCGAGCCTGCTCGTCGCCCTCGCCGGCGCCCTGGTGTGGCTGGTGGCCGAGGCCGGTTGGATCGCCGATGCCTCAGGGCTGGCGGCCAGTCTGCAGGCGGTGCCGCCGGTCCTGTCCGGCACGCTCTTCGGCCACGCCGTCGCGGTGCGGCTGCTCGCGCTCGTCATCACGCTCGCGCTGCTTGGCCGGCAACCCACTGCGGAGCGCTGGCGGGTCGCGACCCTGCTGTGTGGCGCCACGGTCTGCCTGCACGCCGCCCACAGCCATGCCATGGCGATGCATGGCTGGCCGCGCCTTCTGCTGGCCTCGCAAATGCTCCACCTGTTGTCCGCCGGCGCCTGGCTGGGCGGCCTGCTGCCGTTGCTGCTGGTGGTACGGCGCACGCCGCCCGCAACGGGTGCCGCGGCCTGCCGCTGGTTCTCGCCGCTCGGACAATGGTGCATCGCCGGCATCGTGGTCTCGGCGGGCTGGCAGTTCTACCGCCTGATCGGCGGCGTGGCGGCATTGACCGGCACCGCCCACGGCTGGACGGCGATGGCCAAGATGGTTCTTTTCGTCGTCTTGCTGGGTTTTGCCGCGATCAACCGCTATCGCCTGGGGCCGGCGCTGCTGGGCCCGGACCCGGCGGCCGCCCGGCGCGATCTGCGTCGCAGCTTGGCCTGGCAGACCGCGGCCGGCCTGCTCGTCGTCATCCTGGCGGCGATCCTGAGCGGCCTGCAGCCGGCGATCGACCAGTCGCCGCCCTCAGGGTGAGCCACCCTCCGGCGAGAACAGCTTGCCCTTGTCCGGCTTGTCCTTCCACTCGTCCGCGTCCGCCGGCGGCTCGCCCTTGCGGGTGATGTTCGGCCACACCGCGGCATAGGTGCGGTTGGTTTCCGCCCAGGCGGCGGCACTGTCGTCACTGTCGGGAACGATCGCTTCGGCCGGGCATTCCGGCTCGCACACCCCGCAGTCGATGCACTCGTCGGGGGCGATCACCAGCATGTTCTCACCGACGTAGAAGCAGTCCACCGGGCAGACTTCCACGCAATCCATGTATTTGCAGCGTATGCAGTTCTCGGTGACCACGTAGGTCATCGCGCGTGGACTCCTGGTCGTGACGGGCTCAAGGCGCGCGATATGACGCCGTTTGCTGATCGCCGCAAGGGTCGGCCGGCCGCGCACCCTCGTTCTGCTCGCCGATCTCCCGGTAGAGCAGCCGTGCTTCACTCGCAGGGCCGCGCCGGACCGCCAGCGACAGCACCTGCACGACCAGCACCCGACCCCGCAACGGCAGCGTGATCACGTCGCCCACGCGCAGCCTGGCGTGCGGCTTGTCGGTGGGCTGGCGGTTCAGCCGCAGCAACCCCTGGCCGACCAGCCGCGCGCAGTCGGCCCGTTGCTTCATGAAGCGGGCGCACCACAGCCATTGGTCCAGCCGCTGCCATTCGCGGTCCTCGAACCCCGGGGGCAGGGGAGGCATCAGCCCTGTAGCGCCGCCAGCGCGGCGAACGGGTGGTCGGCGGGCGGCGGCCGGCGCCGGGGCGGCGCGGCGGTGGGCCGGTGGCGCAGCGGCGCGACCAGCGCCGGCATCGGCGGACCGAACGCATCGCCCACCAGCGCCCCCGCCGGGATCACCCGGAAGCCGAGCCCGTGCAGGATCGCCGGCACGGCATCGGGCCGGACCGACAGGCGCGAGGCCAGGCCGGCTGGCACCGGCACCGGCCGCTGGCGCGCCGCATGGGTCAGTTCGGCGGCGACCCGCTCGGCCACGTCCAGCCGCACCAGCACCGGACCCGCGGCGATCCAGCCCATGGCCGCGGCGAAATCCTCCGGCCAGTCGGGCGGCGGCGCGACCGACACCATCCCCGGCGCCGGCAGCGCGGGCACCGCCACCCCGGCCCGCAACCCCCACAGCAGCGCCCGCATCGCCGCCGCGTGCGGCTTCAGCAGGCCCGGCACGAACAGTGCATAGCGCCCGGCCCGCACGCCCAGCGCCTTCAGCCGTCCGCGCAGGGCCGGCGGGATGCCCGCCTCGGTCGCGCCCGGCACCACGCCCAGCCCCTCGGCCAAACGATGCAGCGGACCGCGCAGCGCTCCCTCGGCGTCGGCCGCCGCCGTCGCCGTCACCAGCGGCGCCAGGGCGCTGTAGACCTGCGCATGGACGAAGCGCTGCAACCGCAGCCGCACCCGCTCACGCGACGGCCCGTCCAGGAACTCGCTGTCCAGCACCTCGACCTGGGGATGCAGCGCGTCCGCCCCGGGGCGCAGCCGGGCGACCGGGGTGCCGGCCCAGGCGATCTGCTGGCTGGGCAGCCACGCGAAGGCGCTGTCCGGCTCAGCTTCCAGCCGCCCCACCCGCAGCGGTATCTCTCCGCGCAAGGCCCGCCGCGCGGCGCGCAGCACCAGCCGCCGGCCGTCGCCCTCGCTCAGCGGATCGGGCACGAAGCCGAAGCCCTCGACCTGACCGACCGGGTGGCCTTCCACCACCACCTCGCCGCGCCGTGTCACCGCCGACAGCAGGGTGTCCCGCTCGCCCGCCTCCAGACGGCGGATCAGATGGGCGGCGCGGCGATCGACGAAGCGCGCGGTCAGGCTCTCGTGCAGCACGTCCGACAGCCGGTCCTCGACCTCGCGGGCGCGGCCCTGCCAATGCGGCGCGTCCGCCACCCAGTCGGCGCGGGCGGCGATGTAAGCCCACACCCGCACGCCGGCGAGCCGCTGCATCAGCGTGTCGATATCGCCGTCGGTGCGGTCCAGCGCGGCGATCTGCCCGGCGATCCAGTCGGTCGGTAGCCGCCGCTCGCGCACCACGTGGCGGAACACCCGGCCGCACAGGCGGATATGGCTGTCCTCGGCGAGCTTGCGGAAGTCGGGGATCTGACAGGCCTCCCACAGCAGCCGCACCCGTCCCCGGCCGCGGGCGAGCGCGAGAATCTCCGGCTCGCGCGCCAGCGCCGCCAGGGTCTGCATGTCGGTGGCGTCGTTGCCGCGCACCAGGCCCGGCCCGGGCGGCGGCGCCATCAGGGTCGCCAGCAGCGCGTCGACATGGGAAAAATCGAGCGCGCTGTTGCGCCAGCACAGTTGCTCCAGCCGCTCGAAACAGTGGCTTTCCACGGCGTCGACGATCTCCGGGCTCAGCGGCCGGCAATCGGCGGTGGTGCCGAAGGTGCCGTCGCGCATGCCCCGGCCCGCCCGACCCGCGATCTGCGCCACCTCCGCCGCATTCAGCGCGCGCGGCCGGTGGCCGTCGAACTTGCCCAGCCCGGCGAAGGCCACGTGGTCCACGTTCATGTTCAGGCCCATGCCGATGGCGTCCGTCGCCACCAGGAAGTCGACCTCCTTTTCCTGGTAGAGCGCCACCTGGGCGTTGCGGGTGCGCGGCGACAGCCGCCCCATCACCACCGCGCAGCCGCCGCGGCGGCGGCGGATCAGCTCGGCGATGGCGTAGACCTCGGCGGCGCTGAAGGCGACCACGGCGGTGCGCGGCGGCACCCGTGACAGCTTGGTAACCCCGGCGTGCACCAGTTGCGACAGCCGCGGCCTGGTCTCCACCTCGGCCTGCGGCACCAGCCGCTGCAACAGCGGGCGGATCGTCTCGGCGCCCAGGAACATCGTCTCCACCAGGCCGCGCGCGTGCAGCAGCCGGTCGGTGAACACGTGCCCGCGGTCGGGATCGGCGCACAACTGGATCTCGTCCACTGCCACGAACTCGACATAGCGGTCGAGCGGCATCGCCTCGGTGGTGCAGGAGAACCAGCGCGCGTCGGGCGGGATGATTTTTTCCTCGCCGGTGATCAGTGCGACCTGCCGCGGTCCTTTGCGGGCCACCATGCGCTCATAGTTCTCGCGCGCCAGCAGGCGCAGCGGAAAGCCGATGATGCCGGACGCATGCGCCAGCAGGCGGTCCATGGCCAGATGCGTCTTGCCCGTGTTGGTCGGGCCGAGCACGGCCTTCACGCGGGCGGGCAGGTCGCCGAATGCGAATCCGGACATGCCAGGAATGGTTGGGTGTCGCGGCCCGGAACGCAAGCCCCATCGCGGCGGCGTCGCCGGCCTGGTGTTACCCCTCCGCCCCCGGCGGTTGCGCCACCTCGAGCGTCCGCGCCGCGCGCAGCACCAGATCGTCGCGGTAGAGCGCGGCGGCGATCTGCACGGAGCGCGGCAGACCGTTGGCGGCGAAGCCCATCGGCACGGCGATGGCGGGCTGGCGGGTCAGGTTGAAGGCGAAGGTCCAGGGCGCCCAGTTCGTCCACAGCGCCTCCATCGGGTCGCCGGCCGGGGCGTCCACCAGCGGCGCCAGGCCGGGCACCGTCGGACACAGCACGAGGTCGTAGCTCTGGTGCAGCCGGGCCATGGCGTGGGCGGCGGCGATGCGCTGCGCCTCCGCCTCGAAGATCGCGCCGGCCGGCACCGCCGCGTTCGCCGCCGCCACCGCCAGCAGGCCGGGGTCGAGCATGGGACGCCGGGTTTCCGGCACCGATCGCACCAGCCCCGCCAGCGCGACGCCCCACAGGCGACCGAAGATTTCGCGCGTGTCGGGCAGCTCCGGATCGACCTCTTCCACCTCGGCGCCGGCCTCGATCAGCAGTTGCGCGGCCTGCTCGACGGCGGCCATGCCGTCCCAGTCGATCGGCGCCTCGAAGCCGGGGCGGCGCAGCACGGCCACCCGCAGCTCGGCGACCCCGTCCTCGATGCCGGCGCGCCAGTCGCGGTCACCGTGCGCTTCCGGCGGCAGGCAGAACGGGTCGCGCAGGTCGAAGCGGGCGATGGCGGATAGCATCAGAGCGGCATCGCGCACGGTGCGGGTCAACGGCCCGGCCACCGCCACCGGGGCGAAGGCGCCGAGCGGCCATTGCGGCACCCGCCCGAAGCTCGGCTTCAGCCCGACCACGCCGCACCAGGCCGCCGGGATGCGGATGGAGCCGCCGCCGTCGCTGCCGAGATGCAGCGGCCCGAATGAGGCGGCGGCCGCGGCGGCCGCGCCGGCGGACGACCCGCCCGGCGTGTGCAGCTTGTTCACCGGGTTGCGGGTGATGCCGTGCAGCGGGCAGTCGCCCTGCGACTTCCAGCCGAACTCGGTGGTGGTGGTCTTGCCGATGATGACCGCACCGTGTTCCTTCAGCGCCAGCACGGCGGGCGCGTCGTCGGCGACCGGCGCGGGATCGCTGAGCCGCGAGCCCCGCCGGGTCGGGAACCCGGCCAGGTCGAACAGGTCCTTCACCGTCACCGGCACGCCGTCCAGCATGCCGCGCGGCCGCCCGGCCGCCCAGCGCGCCTCGCTGTCGCCGGCCGCCTCCAGGCTGCGCGGGTTCATCACCGCGAAGGCGTTGATTTCGGGATTCAAGCGGGCGATGCGCTCGGTCACCGCCTGCAGCACCTCGACGGGGCTGAGGGCGCGGCGAGCGTAGTGGGCGAGGAGTTCCTCGGCCGGCATCAGGGCGGGATCGGTGGCGGTCATGCTCTCTTCCAGGGACCCAGGATCGCGTGCAGCATAGGGATCGCGACGGAGGAGTGAACCCCGAATGACCGAAACAGAATCACGATCGGCACCCCCGGGCCTGGAGCCGTGGCAGTGGCCGGAGGAAGTCTGGCGGCGGATCGTCGACCGCGCCCGCGCCGGACGCAGCCTGAAGCCGGCGGCTTGGCCGGGTGGCGCGCGCTGCGCGGTGGCGCTGTCGTTCGACGCCGACCACGAGACCAACCCGCTGCGCGAGGGCGACGAAAGCCCGATGCGCATCAGCCAGGGCCAGTACGGCGGGCGCCAGGGCACGCCGCGCATCCGCGCGCTGCTGGAGCGCGAGCAATGCCCCGCCACCTTCTTCTACCCGGCGGTCTCCGCCCTGCTGCACCCCGACGAGGTGCGCGCGGTGGCGGCGGATGGGCACGAGATCGGCATTCATTCCTGGATTCACGAGCGCAACACCACGCTGCCTTACGCCGCCGAGCGCGACCTGAGTTTGCGCGCCGCCGACGTGCTGGACCGGCTGGCCGGCCGGCCGCCGGTGGGCATGCGCACCGCGAGCTGGGATTTTTCCCCCAACACGCTGGCGATCATCCAGGAAATGGGGCTGCTCTACGACAGCAGTCTGATGGCGGATGACGATGCCTATGAACTGCTGCGCGACGGCGAGGCGACCGGCATCGTCGAACTGCCGCCCGAGTGGATTCGCGACGATGCGGTCTACTGGAACATGCAGCGCTTTTCCGGGCTGCGGCCGTACACCCCGCCGTCGGGCGTGGAGGAAATATTCAAGGCCGAGTTCGATGGCGCCTTCGCCGAGGGTGGGCTGTTCCTGTTGACCATGCACCCGCACTACACCGGCCACCGCAGCCGCATTGGTGTGCTGGAGCGGCTGATCGGGCACATCAAGGCCACCGGCCCGGTGTGGTTCGCCACCCACGAGCGGGTGGCGCGCTGGTGCCGTGAGCAGGCCGGCCAGTGATGCTGGCCTGGCTGCGGGCCAATCCGACGGGCGGGCGGCTGGCGGTGAAGCTGGCGGTCGCCCTGCCGCTGGGGCTCGCGGCCGGGCTGCTGCTGGCCTGGCTGTGCGACGGGCTCGGCGTGTCGCGCAACCTGGCCGCGCTGGGGGCGGCGGTGGTGGCGGTGGCGGCGGCGACGCGGCTGGCCGGTCGCGTCGCCGATGCGCTGGACATCCCCGAGCCGGAGGCTTGAATCCAGCGCGGCCTGTCGTATTTTTAACCAGCCGCTCAGCCCGCCGTAGCGGATCCCAGGATAGCGTATGGCCCTCTCGCTTGATGTCGACGGAGGTCAAACGATGCCGAGTCCCAGAACCGTGTTCCTCGCCGCGGTCGCCGGGCTTGCCCTGCTTGGCGCCGGAACCGCCTTCGCCCAAAGCGACAGTTCTACCGAAACGCGGGTGATCCAGGTGCCAAAGGGGGCCGTGGTCCTCGTGCTGCCGCCCGGCACGCTGGTCCCTCCCGCCGCGATGCCGGGACCGGTCTTCGGCCTGGGGTTCCCCTTCGTCCAGATGCCCGACACGGCCGCGCTGGTGCGCCAGCAGATGGATCAGATGACGAGCCGGATGCAGCATCTCTTCACCGATCCGGCGTTCACCGGGCCGCACCAGGTGGTGCAGGTCGGAGGTGATGTGAACAGCATCGTGGTGACGTCGTTCAGCAACGGTCACGGCACCTGTACCCGAATCGTCACCTCCACGGGCGACGTCGCCGCCCCGAAGGTCGAGGTCAGGACAACGGGCGATGCCGCGGCCTGCGACACGGCGCATGTCGCGCCGACGTCGTCGCCCGGCGTCCGGAACCCGCACGTCATTCAGGACTGAACGAACCGTCCGACCGGATGAAAAAAGGCCAGGAAACTCAGCTCCTGGCCTTTTTTTCGCCGTGCGCCAGTTCGGTGACGATGCCGTGCAGGGTCTGCAATTCCTGCTCCGTCACCTCGCCGCGGCCGAAGAAGTGGCGGATGTTGCGCACCATGCCGGGGCGTTTCGGCGGATTGCGCAGAAAACCGCAGGCGTCCAGCTCG
Source organism: uncultured Acetobacteraceae bacterium (assembly GCA_964459005.1). Classification (GTDB taxonomy): domain Bacteria; phylum Pseudomonadota; class Alphaproteobacteria; order Acetobacterales; family Acetobacteraceae; genus Rhodovastum. The sequence goes on along the minus strand of CAYWOW010000054.1, from coordinate 3,313 downwards.
CCGACCAGATGGGTCAGGAAATTGTCCAGCTCGCCCTTGGTGGCGACGCGGGTCTCGTTGGTCACCAGTTGGCGCGGCACGGTCTCGTCGGCCGCGGTCCACCACTCGTAGGCCATCACCATGACGGCCTGGGCGAGGTTGAGCGACATGAAGGCCGGGTTCAGCGGGTAGCGCACCAGCGTGTCGGCCCGCGCCATGTCCTCGTTGTCGAGTCCCGCGCGCTCGGGGCCGAACAGCACGCCGGCACGCAGGCCGCGGGTGCAGACCAGGCGCAACTCGTTGGCGGCGCCGCGGGCGGTGAGCACCGGCTTGACGATGTGGCGGGGCCGCCCGCCGGTGGCGAACACCCGGTGCAGGTCGGCGACCGCGTCGTCAACCGTTTCGTGCAGGGTCAGCGCATCGAGGATGCGGTCGGCGCCGGAGGAATTGCGCCAGGCTTTTTCCTGCGGCCAGCCGTCGCGCGGGGCGACCAGGCGCAGGTGGAACAGGCCGCCATTGGCCATGGCCCGGGCGACCGCGCCGATGTTGTCGGCCAGTTGCGGGCGGACCAGTACCACGACCGGGCTGTTGCCGATCGGGTGGAGATCGGCGCCGCCGTCACGCCCGGTCATTGTTATGTTCCATAACTGGTATACGACATAACTTTATCCACGCCGCCAGGTGGTGCCGCCCGGTCCGTCCTCCAGCACGATACCTTCGGCTTCGAGCGCCTTGCGGATGGCGTCGGCGCGAACAAAATCGCGGGCGCGGCGGGCGGCCTGCCGTTCGTCGATGCGGGTTTGGATGGCGGTGGCGTCCGAGCCGCCGCGGAACCAGTCCGCCGGGTCCTCACCGAGCAGGCCGAGCACCGCGCCACCGGCCCGCAACCCGGCGCTGGCCTCAGCGTCGCCGGTCAGGGCGGCGTCGGCCAGCGCGTGGAGCCGGGATATCGCCAGCGGCGTGTTCAGATCGTCGCACAAGGCCTCCATGACCGGCTCGGGCACCGCACCGGCCGGCGCCGGCGTGCGCTCCAGCGCACGGTAGAAACGATCGAGCTCGCGGCGCGATTCCTCGAGGGCGGAATCGGAAAAATCCAGCTCGGCGCGGTAATGGGCGCGCAGCAGCAGCAGCCGGATCGCCTCCGCCGGCGCGGTCGCCAGGACGTCCCGGACGGTGAGGAAATTGCCGAGGCTTTTCGACATCTTCTCGCCGTTCACCAGCAGCATGCCGTTGTGCACCCAGACCCGCGCGAACCGGCTGCCCGGGAAGGCGCACAGCGACTGCGCCACCTCGTTCTCGTGGTGCGGGAAGATCAGGTCGGTGCCGCCGCCGTGGATGTCGAAGGTCTCGCCCAGGTAGCGCCACGACATGGCGCTGCACTCGATGTGCCAGCCCGGCCGGCCGCGGCCCCAGGGGCTGTCCCAGCCCGGCAGGTCGGGGGTGGACGGCTTCCACAGCACGAAATCGCCGGGGTCGCGCTTGTACGGCGCGACGTCGACGCGCGCGCCGGCCTGCAATTCGTCGGGCGAACGGCCGGACAGCCTGCCGTAGTCGGCAAAACTGCCGACCGCGAACAGCACGTGGCCCTCGGCGGCGTAGGCGTGACCGGAGGCGATCAGCCGCTCGATGAGGCTGATCATGTCGGCGATGTGCGCGGTGGCGCGCGGCTCGATATCGGGCGGCAGGGCGCCGAGGGCGGCCATGTCGGCGTGAAAGTCGGCCAGCGTGCGCGCCGTGATGGCACCGATCGGCTCGCCGCTCTCCTGCGCGCGCGCGTTGATCTTGTCGTCCACGTCGGTGACGTTGCGGACATAGGTGACCCGCGGCCAGAGCCGGCGCAGCAGGCGGGCCAGCACGTCGAACACCACGACCGCGCGCGCATTGCCGATATGCGCCAGGTCGTAGACCGTGGGTCCGCACACATATAGCCGCACGTGCGACGGATCGAGCGGCGTAAAGCGCTCCTTCTGGCGGGTGAGGCTGTTGTGCAGGCGCAGTTCAGGCATGGTGCAGCTCCGATGGGGCCGGCAGGGGGTTGTTTCTCCGCCAGCGCGGCCGGCAAATCAATGCGTAGCGCGCGCCGGGTCGTTGACGCAGGTCAATGCGGCGCACCCGCGAAGCGCGGTAGATGCGACTTGCAAATGAGAAAGCTTCGCAATAAGTCCTATGGACGCCCCCCCGGGGCAGTCCGACTTCCGCCTTCGCAACGTGACGCCAGCCCATTGAAAACGCCTCGACTCCTTCCCGACGAACGCCAGATCCACCAACCAGTCACAAATTATCCGCAACGAGAGCACAGCTTTGGGATGCCGCCCTATGTCGTCCGCCTTGCCTGACCCCGATGTGATCCAGGCCCCCGTGCGGGGAATCGTCCGTCGCCTGCCGTTCGTGGCCGTGTTCGGGCCGGGACTGGTCGTCATGCTCGCCGACACCGACGTCGGCAGCATCATCACCGCGGGTCAGAGCGGGGTGCAGTGGGGATACCGGCTGCTGCTGCTGCAACTGGTCCTGATACCTGTCCTCTTCATGGTCCAGGAACTGACGGTGCGCCTGGGCATCTTCACCGGCCGCGGCCACGGCGAACTGATCCGCGAGACCTTCGGTCCGGCATGGGCCTGGGTCTCCGCCGCCGGGCTGGCGGTCGCCACCATGGGCGCGCTGCTCACGGAATTCTCCGGCGTCGCCGGCGTGGGCGAGTTGTACGGCGTGCCCCGCACGGTCACGCTGCCGCTGGCGGCGGCGGCGCTGCTGGCGATCGTCATGACCGGGTCATATCGCCGGGTGGAGCGCGCGGCGATCGCCATCGGCCTGTTCGAGCTGGCGTTCTTCGGCGTTGCGTGGGCGGCGCGGCCCGACTTCGGCGAGCTGGCCCGCCAATCCGTGTCCATCCCGCTCTACAACACCGACTATCTCTACCTGGTGGCCGCGAACATCGGCGCGGTGATCATGCCGTGGATGATTTTTTACCAGCAATCGGCCATCGCCGACAAAAGGCTGCGGCCCGAGAACTACGCCGCCGCGCGATGGGACACCGCGGTGGGCGCCGTGATCACCCAGCTCGTGATGGCCGCCGTGCTGGTGGCGGCGGCGGCCACCATCGCGCCGAACATGCCTCAGGCCAGCCTGGCCACCGTCGGCGACATGAGCCAGGCGCTGACCCCGTTTCTCGGCCAGCAGATCGGCCGCATGGTGTTCGGCGTTGGCGTGCTGGGCGCCGGCCTGGTTGCGGCCATCGTCTCCTCGCTGGCACTGGCCTGGGGACTCGGCGAAGTCGCGGGTTACCGCCGCTCGCTGGAGTATCAGCCGGCCAAGGCGCCGTGGTTCTATATCGTCT
>CAYWOW010000053.1:0-18472 GCA_964459005.1 uncultured Acetobacteraceae bacterium | reverse complement strand
CGGGCGCGGTCAGCGGCAGGGTGATGCGGCAAAAGCAGCGCCAGGGCGAGGCGCCCAGCGTGCGCGCCGCTTCCTCCTGCGTCAGGTCGAGGCGGGCAAACCCGGCCAGCAATGCCAGCGTGGTGGTCGGCATCATGATTTCGGTCAGTCCGATCAGCACACCGGTGACGTTGTTCATCAGGTGCACCGGCGCCGTGATGAACCCCGCGAGGTGGAGCGCGCCGTTGATCCAGCCCTGGTCGCCCAGGATGATCATCCAGCCGAAGGTGCGCACCACCGAACTCACCAGCAGCGGCGCGATGGTCAGCACGGCCAGCAGGCCGCGCCAGCGCGAGCGCGAGCGGAACAGGAAGAGGGCGATCGGATAGGCCGCCAGCACGGCCAGCACCGCCACGCTGCTGGCCACCCACACGGAGCGCCACAGCACGCCGAGATAGAATGAATCGGTGAAGAAACGCACGTAGTTCTCGGCCGTCACCGTGTCCAGCAGCACGCCGCCGCTGGCCCGCCCGAGCGACAGGCGCGCCAGCCAGCCCATCGGCAGCAGGAAGGCGACCAGGGTGACGGCGCAGGCCGGCAACAGCAGCAAACCGGGAAGCATGCGTCCCCTCATGGCGGGAACAGCATCATGTCCGCGGCCTCCCAGCACGCGGTCACCGCGTCGCCGGCGGCGAGGCCGCGCCGGGGCTGCTCGATGGTGAGGGTTCCGGCCGGCGTCTCGACGTCGATCTGCACGATGTCGCCGGCGAACACCACGCGGCGCACCGTGCCGGCCAGGTGGTTCTCGCCCTCCACATGGCCGGACAACAGGGTGATGCGCTGCGGGCGGATCATCGCCTGCACGCGGGCGCCGGCGGGCAGCGAGCGCAGGCTGCGGCCGCAGAGCCCCGGGGCTGCCACCGTGCACCCGGTGGCGTCGCTGGCCACCACCGTGCCATCCACCCGGTTCACCCGGCCGATGAACGTCGCCACGAACGGGCTCGCCGGCTGGTCGTAGATTTCCACCGGCGTGCCGACCTGCTCGATGCGGCCGGCGCTCAGCACCACCACGCGGTCCGACATGGTCAGCGCCTCGGCCTGGTCGTGGGTGACGAACAGCGTCGTGGTGTGCAGCCGTTCCTGGATGGCACGGATCTCGTCGCGCAGATCCTCGCGCAATTTGGCATCGAGGTTCGACAGCGGTTCGTCCAGCAGCAGGACGGCCGGGCGTACCACCAGCGCGCGGGCCAGCGCCACGCGCTGCTGCTGCCCGCCGGAAAGTTCTCGCGGTCGGCGTTCGCCGTATGCGCCGAGCCGCACCAGATCGAGCACCTCGCGCACCCGCCGCTCCGCCTCGGCGCGCGCAACACCGCGCATCTCCAGCCCGAAGCCCACGTTGCGCGCGACATCCATGTGCGGGAAGAGGGCATAATTCTGGAACACCAGCCCCATGTTGCGCCGGTGCGTCGGAAGCTGGGTGATGTCCGCGCCGTCGACCAGGATGCGTCCCGTGCTCGGCACCACCAACCCCGCCACCATGCGCAGGATGGTGGTCTTGCCGCAGCCCGAGGGTCCCAGCAGCGTCACGAACTCGCCGGGGCGGATGGCGAGGTCGACGCCGGACACCACCGGCGCCTCCCCGTAGCTCTTGCCCAGCCCTTCGAGAGTGAGCGAGCCCGCGCCTGTCACTGTGCGGGGATTACTTCACGGCGCCAGGCCGTCGACCAGCCGTCCAGCGCCTTGGCGACGAAATCCCAGTCCACCGGGATCATCTTCGCCAGCGTCTCCGGCGCCGAGGAGGTGCGCGCCAGCAGTTCGGGCGGCAGTTGCGCGTGGCGATTGGTCGGACCGTAGTACATCAGTTTCGCCAGCGCCTGCTGCGGCTCGGGCGACAGGGCGTAATCGATGAAGGCCCTGGCCGCCTCGGGATTATGGGCGCCGGCCACCAGGTTGATCGTATCCATGTCGAGCACGCCGCCCTCGGCGAACACCGCCGACTTCACCTTGCCACCCGACTTGTCGGCATAGAACTGCGCCCGCGCGTTCCAGCCCACGCCGATGCCGATCGCACCGTTGATGATCATCGTGTAGTTGTCAGGCGTGGCCTGCCAGGTCTGCACGTTGGCGCCGATGCGCTTGAGCGCCGCGATCACCGGGTCGATCGGTCCCTTGTAGTCCAGGCCCAGGGATTTTGCCGTCAGGATCTGCACCGCGGTGCCGATCACGTTGGGCACCGGCGAGAAGGCAATCTTCCCCTTGTTCGCCGGATCCATGAGGTCGGCGATGCTTTTCGGCGGGGTCGCGGCGGCGTCGCCCCAGAGCACCACCAGATGATCGAAATCGACACCCGGCCCCCATTCGCCGCCCGGCGCCGTGCCCATGCGGGCCTGGTCGTAGATGTCGGCGAGGTTCGGCATGCTGGCACGGTCGAGCGGGACGAACAGTCCCTCCGCATTGGCGACGCGCGACAGCGAGAAGTCCATGATGGACACGTCGACCTGCGGACTCGCCTTCTGCGCGCGCAACTGGCCGAGCATCTGCGCCGAGTTGCCGCCGGCGGAATAGACCACCTTCACGCCGGGGTATTTGGCCTCGAACGGCTCCACGACCGACTTCATGTAGTTGTCCTGGAACGCGCCAGGATAGGCCATCACCACGATCTCGCCGGCCGGCGCGGCCCGCGCCGAGGCGAACGGCGTTGCCAGCATGGCAGCCACGGCGCTGGCCAGGATCAGACGGAACAGCATGGCAGGGCCTCCCGGTTTCAATACATCAGTGTACGGTCGAGCACGTTGCGCATCGCGCCACGCCGCCCGTCGAGCCAGCAGCGCAGGTTGTGCACGAAGATATCGGTGATGGCGGCATTCTCGGTCGCCACAGTGCTGGCCGAGTGTGGGCTGATCAGCACGTTCGGCATATCCCATAACGGACTGTCTTCCGGCAGCGGCTCGACGCACGCCACGTCGAGCGCGGCGAAGCCGACACGGCCCGCGCGCAGGGCGGCGATCAGGGCGTCCTCGTCCACCACCGGTCCGCGGGCGATATTGATGACGGCGGCACCGGCGCGCAGGGCGACGAAGGCGGCGGCATCGAGCAGGCGTTCCGTCGCTGGCGTGTGCGGCAACGCCACCACTACCGCATCCGCGCGCGCCAGCGCCGCGTGCAGGGCGGAGACGGGAACGATCTCGTCGAACAGATCGTTGTGCTGCCGCGACTTTGCCGCGTCGCGCGCCACCACCAGGGTACGCACGCCGAAGGCACGGGCCACGCGGGCGCAGCCGCGCGCCAGGTCGCCGGCGCCCAGCACCACCAGCGTCCGGCCGGCCGCACCCTCGTTGCAATAGCGGACCCAGCGATGGGCGCGCTGCTCGGCTTGCAGGTGACGCAGGCCGCGCCAGTGCAACAGCAGCGCCATGAACACGAACTCGGCCAACGCTCCGGCATGGACGCCCCGCGCGGTGGTGACCAGGACGTCCCCGGGCAACCCGAGCCGCGCCACCGACGGACCGACGCCGGTGCTGGTGGTCTGGATCCAGCGCAGCGCCGTGCAGAACGGAACGTCTTCGGCCGCCGGCAGGTCCCACAGGATTTCCGCCCGCCCCAGCATCGCGCGCCAGCGCGCCTGCTGCTCCGGCGTGCGCGTCATCGGCTCCCCCTTGTGGTCGGCCACGTAGCGGGTGGGCGGCAGCAGGTCGGGGGCGTAGAGCACCTCCAGCCCGGGACTGGCGGCGCGGATGCGCGCGACATGCTCGGCTTCGAGCGGCGAGGCGATGGCAACGATCGGCAAACGGCGGCCCTCCGGAGGAAGGGTCATCGTAGCGGGCTGCCGCGCGCCCGCAACCGGCTTACTGAACAGTCAGGTGGCGGCGGCGACGCAACTCCGCTAGCCTGCCGGTGGTGCAACGACGCCAGGGGGAAATCATGTCCGGACAGCAGACCAACGCGCCTGCTTCGCTGCTGCCGTTCGCCGACCGGGTCTGGCGGGTGCCGACCGATGAACCGTTCCGCTGGCTGGCCGCGGGATGGCGGGATTTTCGCCGCAGCCGCGGGCTGAGCGCCGCCTATTCCTTCGCCTTCGTGGTGATCGGGTTCTGCCTGACCGCCGGGCTGGCCGTCGCCGACCTTGAATACCTGATCGCGCCGCTCGGCGCCGGGTTCATGCTGGTCGGCCCGGCGCTGACGGTGGGGTTCTACGCCATCAGCCGCGACCTCGAAGCAGGCCGCGAGCCCGCGCTCGGTTCGGCCTATGCGGCCTGGCGGTCCAATCCGGGGCCGCTGCTTGCCCTCGGGCTCGCTTTGTTGCTGTTCCTGGTGGTTTGGCTGTGGTTCGCGGCCCTGGTGTTCGCGCTGTCCTTCCCGGACGCCGGCTTCGACTGGCAGCGCATTCTGGTGGCCACCCTGTTCACCACGCGGGGGTTGGCCTTCCTGGCCCTGGGCACCGCGGTCGGCGCGGTGATGGCGACCATCGCCTTCGTCGCCGGCGCCTTCTCGCTGCCGCTGATGCTCGACCGGCGCGTGGGGCTGGTGGAGGCGCTGGCCACCAGCGCGACGGCGGTGGCGCTGAACGCGCGGGCGATGGCGGTATGGGCCGCGCTGATCGTGCTGTTCACCGCGGCCGGGCTGGCTTCCTGGTATCTCGGCCTGTGCGTGACGCTGCCGCTGATCGGGCATGCGACGTGGCACGCTTATCGGGCGGTGATCCGGCCGCCGGGCTGACGGCGATTTTACCGCCCCTCGAAACTCGGTGGCCGCTTTTCCAGGAAGGCGGTGACCGCTTCGGTGTGGTCCGCGGTGTGGTGGCAGATGCCCTGTGCCATGGCACAGACGTCCAGATAGTCGCCGAACGCCATGCGTTGGGCATAGCGCAGCAGGCGCTTGGTCAGCCGCACCGCCTGCGGCGGTTTGGTGGCGAAACTGGCGGCCAGCTCACGCGCCCGCGCCATCAGGTCGTCGGGCTCCACCAACTCCAGGAAGATGCCAAGCCGCAGCGCTTCCTCGGCCTCCACCGTGCGGCCGGAGAAACCGAGTTCGGCAGCACGCTGCCAGCCCACCAGGCGCTGCAACAGCCAGCCGCCGCCGTCGCCCGGGATCAGGCCGAGGGTGAGGAAGTTTTCCGCCACCTTGGCCTGGGTGGAGCCGATCCGCACGTCGCACATGCAGGCCAGGTCGAAGCCGGCACCGATTGCCGGGCCGTTGACCGCGGCGATGGACGGCACCTCAAGCGCGTACATGGCCCGCGCCATGCGCTGGATGCCGTGGCGGAACTTGCTCTGCACCGCATAGACGTCACCGCTGAAACTGCCTTCATGCTCCTGCATGTGCTTGACGTTGCCGCCGGCCGAGAAGGCGCTGCCGTCGCCGGTGAGCACGAGAACCGAAACGCGCTCGTCGCGGTTGATCCACTCCGCCACCTGGGTGATCTCGGCGGCGAGTTTGGTGCCGGGCAGCTCGTTGCGCAGGTCGTGCCGGTTCATCGTCAGCACCGCGATGCGGCCCTCGACGGACAGGACTGAATCGGTCAGCTCCGGCGGGGTCATGCGACGTTCCTTCATCCCACGGCACGCAACGTCACGACATACGGCTTCTCATTGCAAGCCCATAGAGCGTGACCGCGTGAGGCAGAATCGTCGAAAAGCGAGAATCACACTGTCAAACAACGGTTTAGGGCATGATCACTTCGGCCGTCGGAAGCGGCCATGCGCCACCGGTTTGCGGTCGACCGGCAACCCAGCGGATGGGTCCGCTACAGCCGGGCGAGCACGTCGTCCACCGCGGCGCCGAGGCGTTCGACGATGGCGTCGATGTGCTGCGGTCCGGCGATATAGGCCGGGGCAATGATGACGTGGTCGCCGCGCTTGCCGTCCACCGTGCCGCCCATCGGATAGACCGCGACGCCGTGCCTGACCGCGGCCAGCTTGACCTGCTCGTGCACTTTGAGGGCGGGGTCAAACACTTCCTTGCTGGCGCGGTCGCGGACCAGCTCGATGGCCCAGAACAGGCCGCGGCCGCGCACGTCGCCGACATGACGGTGATTGCCGAAACGCTCGGTCAGCCGGCCCTCCAGCCGCCTGCCCATGGCCTGGACGTTCTCCAGCAGGTTGTCCTCCCGGATCACCTGCTGCACCGCGAGCGCCGCGGCGCAGGCGACCGGGTGGGCCTGGTAGGTGTGGCCGTGCATGAAAGCCCCGGAGCCGCGGCGGAAGGCCTCGATGATCCGCCGCTGGATCAGGATGCCGCCGATCGGCTGATAGCCGCCCCCCAGCCCCTTGGCGATGACCTGGATGTCGGGGACGATGCCCTCCTGCTCCCAGGCATGCATGGTGCCGGTGCGGCCCATGCCGCACATCACCTCATCGAGAATGAGCAGGGCGCCGTGGCGGTCGCAGACCGCGCGGACGGCCTCGAAATAGCCCGCGACGGCGGCGACGCAACCGGTGGTGGCCCCGACCACCGGCTCGGCGCAGAACGCCACCACGCGGTCGGGGCCAAGCCGTTGGAATTCGGCCTCCAGCTCATCGGCAAGGCGGCAGCAGTACTGCGCGTCGGATTCGTCGTCGCGCTTGAAGCGGTAGGAAAAGCAGGGGCTGACGTGGTGGAACGCGTCCGACAGCAGCGCCGCGTAGGGGGCACGGCGCATCATGTTGCCGCCGGCGGACAGGGCACCGAGCGTGTTGCCGTGATAGCTCTGCCGCCGCGCGATGTAGTGAGTGCGGCCGGGCTGGCCGATTTCGAGGAAATACTGGCGGGCCAGCTTGATCGCCGCCTCCATGCCCTCGCTGCCCGAAGAGCAGAAATAGGCACGGGAGAGGCCGCCCGGCTCGTGGCCGACCAGCGTCTTCGCCAGTTCCTCGGCGGCCGCGTTGCTGAACAGGCCGGTGTGGACGTAGGCGATCCGGGACAGTTGCGCGGCGATGGCGGCGTTGACGCGGGCGTTGCCGTGGCCCAGGCACGACACCGCGGCGCCGCCGGAGCCGTCGAGCACCTCGCTGCCGTCCGCCATGCGGATGGTCATGCCCTCGCCGCCGACGGCGACCGGCACTTTGACATGGAGCGAGCGGTGCAACAGTCGGCTCATGGCGGGACTTCCCTGGGTGCGCTGGCCGACTGTTACATGTTTCGCCCCGCCGCGCGACGGGCCGGCGCGCCGCGCGAGAGCCGGCTCAACCGTTCTTGACACCCCTCGCACCCACGGCTAGCAAACAGCCGCCTTACGGCAAGGCAACTTGCGCAGGGGCACACGGATGAGCGGGGGCGAGGACGGCGGCGGTTCCTTCGAGGACCGCCTGCAGGCCGCGCGACGCAGACAAGGGCTGGATACGCGGCCGTCGGAACAGTCCGGCGGCCCGGATAGTCGTAGCCCTTCGGCGCTCGGCATCGGCCTGCGGGTGGGCGTGGAGCTGGTGTCGGCGCTGGCGGTGGCAGTGGCCATCGGCTGGTGGTTGGACAAGTGGCTGCACACGTCGCCGGTGCTGCTCTCGTTGTTCGTGTTGCTTGGGGGCGCGGCCGGTGTGTTGAATGTCTGGCGCCTGATGGGCCCGGACGCGAGCCACCGGGCGGGGCGACGAAACTGATGGGGCATCCGCGCGGCGGCCCCATGGGCAAAGGATGTGACAGTGGCGGCTGAAGGACACGCTATCGACGCCCTGGGGCAGTTCCAGCTCCATACGGTGGGCTCGTTCATCGGTGCTTCCGTCAACTTCACCCAGGCCAACCTGATGATGGTGCTCTCGGCCGGGGTTGTCCTGGCGTTGCTGCACTATGGCGCGCGGCCGCGGGCGGTCATCCCGGGCCGGCTGCAGGCGCTGGCGGAGCTCAGCTACAACTTCATCCACGACATGTGCACCGACCAGGTCGGGGAGGAAGGCAAGAGGTTCTTCCCGCTGGTGTTCGCGTTGTTCTTCTTCATCCTGGTCGGCAACCTGATCGGCGTCTGGCCGTACGCATTCACCTTCACCAGCCACATCGCCACGACCTTCGCGCTGGCGCTGCTGGTGATGGTGCTCACCACCGTCGTGGCGCTGCGGCTGCACGGCTGGAAATTCTTCAGCTACTTCGTGCCATCCGGCGTTCCGAAGCTGCTGCTGCCGTTGCTGGTGCCGATCGAGATCCTGTCCTATCTGTCGCGGCTCGTCTCCCTCTCGGTCCGCCTGTTCGCCAACATGATGGCGGGCCACGTGATGCTGGAGGTGTTCGGTGCGTTCATCGTCATGCTCGGTGCCGCGGGCGCGCTCTTCTGGGGCCCGGCCGCGCTTTGTCTGGCGACGGACGTTGCGCTGATCGGCTTCGAGTTCCTGGTCGCTGTACTGCAGGCCTACGTCTTCGCCGTTCTTACCTGTATCTACCTGCACGACGCCGTGCACCTCCACTAGCCCCAGTCATCATCCCCCTCCTGCGCTGCCGGCGCGTCTCGGCTGCCGGCGCAATCGGATCAAGAAAGGAACCGGATACATGGATCTCGCTTCTGCCAAGGAAATTGGCGCGGGCCTCGCGGTCATCGGCCTCGCCGGCGCCGGCGTCGGCATCGGCAACATTTTCGCGGCCCTGGTCTCCGGCCTGGCGCGCAACCCGTCGGCGCGTGAGAACGTGTTCGGCCTGGCCATTCTGGGCTTCGCGCTGACCGAGGCCGTGGCGCTCTACGGCCTGGTCATTGCCTTCATCATCCTGTTCGTCTGACGGGCCGAGCCGTCTGAAAGGGCGCGCACCAGCGCCCCAGCCTCCGCCGGGAGCCCCCATGCGCCGGATCGCCGTCGCCGCACTCGTTCTGCTGGCCCTTCCCGCCGCCGCCATGGCGGAGGGAATGCCGCAACTCGACTTCAAGAATCCGTTGACGATCAGCCAGGTGGTGTGGCTGGCGATCATCTTCACCATCCTCTACCTGATGCTGGCCCGCTGGGCGCTGCCGCAGGTGGCCGAGGTGCTGGAGGCGCGCGCCGTGGCGATCAGCCGCGACCTCGAGGCGGCGCAACAGGCCAAGGCCGACTCCGACGCCGCGGTGGCCAGCCTGACCGCGGCGATGCAAAAGGCGCACGCCGCCGCGCAGGCCGAGATCGCCAGTGCGGTCACGGCCGCCAAGGAGATCGCGGCGACGCAGTCCGTCCAGTTGCACGCACGGCTGGATGCGCAACTGGCCGAAGCCGAGCAGCGCATCGACGCGGCCCGGATGGCCGCGATGGGCGCGCTGCGTCAGGTCGCGACCGCGACCGCCGATGTCATGGTGACCCGGCTGACCGGCCAGGCCGCTTCCGCCGGCGCGGTGGAAACGGCGGTCGATGACGCCCTCGCCGCCCGCGGCCAGGGCTGAAGGAGCCGCCCGATGCACCTGGAAACGTTTTTGACCGATTCCCGCTCCTGGGTTGCCATCTCCTTCGTGCTCTTCTTCCTGATGGTCGGACGGAAGATGTGGGCGGTGCTGACGGCGATGCTCGACAAGCGGGCCGACGCCATCCGCGCCGAACTGGCCGAAGCCCAGCGGTTGCGGCAGGAGGCCGAGGACATGCTGACCGAAGCCAATGCCCGCCGCGAGGCGGCAACGGCCGAGGCCCAGGCGCTGCTCAGCGGCGCCAAGGCTGAGGCCGCGCGCCTCGCCGCCGCCGCCGAAGCGGAGGCGAAGGCCGCCGCGGAGCGTCGTGAGCGCATGGCGATGGATCGCATCGCCGCCGCCGAGAAGGCCGCGGTGGACGAGGTCCGCCTCGCCGCCGCCGAGATCGCGGGGATGGCAGCGGAGCGGGTGATCCGCCAGGAATTGACGCCGGAAGCCGACGGGGCATTGATCGACCACGCCATCGGCGGCCTGCCCAACGCGCTGGGCCGCCGCGCCGCCTGATCGGCGGCACAGGCCGCTTGTTTTCCGTTGTCCGGAGACCGTCATGCGCCGGGGCAGGCTGCATATCACCGGCGCCTCGGGTTCGGGCACGACGACGCTGGGCCGCGCCCTGGCCCAACGTCTGGCCATGCCGCATTTCGATACGGACGACATCTTCTGGGTTCCGACCGACCCGCCCTACCAACGCAAGCGAAACCCGAATGAGCGGCTGCGCCTGTTGGGCGAACTCCTCGGTGAAAGGCGGGATTGGGTGCTGTCGGGTTCGCTGGATGGTTGGGGCGACCCGCTGGTTGCCCTGTTCGACCTGGTGGTCTGGATGGACGTGCCCACCGATACCCGCCTGGCCCGCCTCGCCGCGCGCGAGCGGCTACGCTACGGGCGCGCCGCCATCGCGCCGGGCGGAACGCAACACCAGGAGCACCGGGAGTTCCTCGCCTGGGCCGCCTCTTATGACAATGCTCCGCTGGAGACTCGCAGCCGGCGTCGCCACGAGGTCTGGCTGGCCCACCTGCCCTGCCCGGTGCTGCGGCTCACGGGCGACCGGCCGACGCGCAGCCTGGTGCGCGACGTGTTGACGGGGCTGGCCGGGCGGTAGGGTGAGCCATGGCCCGGTTGCCGCCGACGCCCGGAAGCCCGGGCAGGCGCCCAGGTCGATCAGGCCAGCCAGCGCCGGCGGACGGTGCCGAGCGCGATCAGACCGGCGCCGATCAACGCCAGCGTCGCCCGTTCGGCCAGGTTCGACCCGGGCCGCACCACCAGGGTGAAATGGCCGTTGCTGATGTCGCGACCGCTCAGGTCGATGGCGATGCGATTGCCGGTGATCGACAGGTCGGCCGGCGTGACCGGAATGGTGCCCTCGCCGATTTCCACTTGCAGGTCCTGGTCGTCCGGCAGCGCGGTGAAGGTGACCACCGGCCCGACGAACGCCTCAGCGCGGACGGACAGGCAGCACCAGCCCTCGGAGAAGCTGAACACCAGCGCGTCCGCGGTCGCCTCCAGGCTGAGCGACGGATAATAGCCGAGATCGGTGACCGCCTGGCCACTGCCGACGGTGAAATCGCGGGTCACCACCTTGGGCGCGGCGGTACCGGAAAGCGGCGCGTCGATGCCGAGGTCGGGGATGCGCCATTCCACCGTGCCGGTCTGGCCATCCAGATCGGCTTCGGCCCGGGCCGGCGATGCAACCATCAGCATGCCGGCCAGCAGCGCGAACCCCAGCCCCGTCACCGCATCCGCTCTCCGACGCTTGCCTGTCACCGGGACAGGTTCTCAGAACGGCTGGCGGACCGCAAGCCGCGCGGCTACTTCACGACGATGTAGCGGTAGGGGAAGTAGTCGTCCGCCATCTGGACGAACTGGACGTTGTCCTTCGAGGCCCAGACGATGACCTGCTGATGCAGCGGAATCACGCCGACATCCTCCTGCAGGAGGGTGATGGTCTGGTCGATCATGCCGTTGCGCTTGACCTGATCGGTCTCCGTGCTGATCTGGTCGATCAGGGCGTCGATCTTCGGGTTGGAGTAGCCGCCGTCATTGAGCTCGCCGCGCGAGGAGCCGCTGCGGGTGGCGATCAGCGCAAACAGCGCGTTGTGGGCATCGTAAGTCGCCGGCGTCCAGCCCAGCATGTAGAAGCTGGTGTTGTACCTGGGCGGGTTGATCTCGGCGAAATGCTTGCCCTTGGTCTGCGCGTTGAGGTCGATCTTCATGCCGATACGGGCCAGCATGGAGACCACCGCCGTGCAGATCGCCTCGTCGTTGACGTAGCGGTCGTTCGGGCAGTCCAGCGTGAGGCGGAACCCGTTCGGATAGCCGGCGTCGGCGAGCAGCTGCTTCGCCTTGGCGATGTCCACCGCCGGGCGCTTGTCGAGCGCGGCGTTGTAGCCGTTGATGCCGGGGCCCCACATCTCCCAGGTCGGATGCGCCTGGCCGCGCATGATGCGCGCCGCGATGGTGGGCTCGTCGATGGCCATCGCGAGGGCCTGGCGCACCCGCAAATCCTTCAGCGGGTTCTTGCCCTTGACATCGGATTTCAGCAGCTCGTCGCGGGCGACGTCCAGGCCGAGGTAGATCGTGCGCAGCTCGGGGGTCTGCCACAGCTTCAGGCCCGGAGTCTTGCCGATCCGGTCCATGTCCTGCGGCGGCACGGTGTAGATCATGTCGAGCTCGCCGGAGAGCAGGCCGGCCACGCGGGTCGCGTCGGAGCCGATCACGTCGAACTCGACGTGATCGACGTTGAACTTCGGGGTGTCCCACCAGCCCGGATTCTTTTCGACGATGGTACGGCGGTCGGGCTCGCGCAGGGTCAGGCGGAACGGCCCGGTGCCCATGGCGTTGCGGACGGCGAAATTCTCTTCCTTGGCCACCTCGATCTGCACCGGCACGGTGGCGTTGTGGGCCTCGCACCAGGCCTTTGACATGATCTGGAAGTTGGTCAGTTCCTGCAGCAGGATCGGGTCGGGCTTCAGGGTTTCGATGTCGATCGTGACATCATCGACCCGGCGGATTTCCTTCAGCGAGCCGAGCGGAGCACGCATGAGCGAGCTCGGAGCCAGGATGCGTCCGAACGAGAACACCACGTCATCGGCGGTGAACGGCGAGCCGTCCTGCCACTTCACGCCCGGGCGCAGATTGAAGCGCCAGACCGTCGGACTGGTCTGCTGCCAGGACACGGCCAGCGCCGGCTCCAGCTTGAGCTCGGGGTTCCAGCGCACCAGCGGCTCGTAGATATTGGCCAGGAACGAGAGCTGGACGGTTTCCTGGCGGGTGTAGGGGTCCATCGCCCCCGCGTCGCCGTTGTTGGCCCAGCGAAAATCGACGGCTTGGGCGGCGGGTGGCGCGGCGAGGGCGGCCAGAATCGCGGCCGACGAAAGCAGGCGGGTCAGCATGCGGAATCCCCCAGGTAAATGATGCGCGTACGATAGCCCTATCGGGCTCCGACGCAAGCATGCCGGTCCTGGAACGGGGTGGTCCGCGCCGCCGATGTCGCGCTATTCGGCGGCCTGGGCGTAGGCCTCCAGCGGCGCGCAACTGCACACCAGGTTGCGGTCGCCGTAGACGTCGTCCACCCGCTTCACCGGCGGCCAGTATTTTGCGCCCGCCACCCAAGGCAGCGGGTAGGCCGCCAACTGGCGCGGATAGGCGTGCGTCCAGACGTCGGCCGTCACCTCGCCGGCGGTGTGCGGAGCGTTCTTCAGCGGGTTGTCGGTGGGGTCCAGGCGACCGGCGGCGATGTCGGCGATCTCGTGACGGATGGCGATCATGGCGTCGCAGAACCGGTCCAGCTCGGCCTGCGACTCGCTTTCGGTCGGCTCGATCATCAGCGTGCCGGCCACCGGAAAGGACATGGTCGGGGCGTGGAAGCCGAAATCCTGCAAGCGTTTGGCGATGTCATCCACCTTCACGCCCGCCTCGGCCGCGAAGCCCCGGCAATCGATGATGCACTCGTGCGCCACCATGCCGTGAACCCCCGTGTACAGCACCGGATAGTGCGGTTGCAGCCGGGCGGCGATGTAGTTGGCATTCAGAATCGCCACCTCGGACGCCCGCTTCAGGCCGTCGGCGCCCATCATGCGGATATAGGCGTAGGAGATCGGCAGGATGAGCGCGCTGCCGAACGGCGCCGCCGCGACCGGGCCATAACCGGTGGCCGGGCCGGCATCGTCGCGCAGCGGGTGGTTGGGCAGATGCGGCAGCAGGTGGGCGGCGACGCCGATCGGACCGACGCCGGGACCGCCGCCGCCATGGGGGATGCAGAAGGTCTTGTGCAGGTTCAGATGGCAGACGTCGGCGCCGATGCGGGCCGGGCTGGTCAGCCCGACCTGCGCGTTCATGTTGGCGCCGTCCATGTAGACCTGCCCGCCGCGGGCGTGGACGATGCGGCAGATCTCCATCACCTGCTCCTCGAACACGCCGTGCGTGCTCGGGTAGGTGAGCATCAGGCAGGACAGCTGGTCCGCGTGCTGATCGGCCTTGGCGACCAGATCGGCGAGGTCGACGTTGCCGGCGTGGTCACAGCCCACCACCACCACGCTCAGCCCCGCGCTGGTGGCGCTGGCCGGGTTGGTGCCGTGCGCGCTGGACGGAATCAGGCAGACCGTGCGGTGCGCCTGGCCGTTCGCCTCCTGGTAGGCGCGGATGGCCAGCAGCCCCGCATACTCGCCCTGGCTGCCCGCGTTCGGTTGCAAGGAGACGCCGGCGAACCCGGTGGCGGCCTGGAGCCACTGGGACAAGCGGTCGATCAGGGTCTTGAAACCGACGGTCTGGTCGGCCGGCGCGAAGGGGTGGAGGTCGGAAAACCCGGGCAGCGTCATCGGGATCATTTCCGCCGTCGCGTTCAGCTTCATGGTGCAGGAACCGAGCGGAATCATGCTGCGGTTCAGCGCCACGTCCTTGTCCTCGAGGCGCTTGAGGTAGCGCAGCATCTCGTGCTCGGCGTGGTAGCGGTTGAACACCGATTGCGCCAGCAGGGCGGAGCGGCGCAACAGCGCGGCGGGCAGCCCTGGCGTGGCCTCGCCGGGTTCGGCGCCAAGCACCGCGGCAAGCCGGAAAAGATCGTCGCGGGTGACCGTCTCGTCGAGCGCGACGCCGATGCCGGTGGCGTCGATGCGGCGGAAGTTGAAACCGGCCTGCAACGCGTGGCGCATGATGGGCTCGGCGCGCTCGCCGGCTTCGATGGCAATGGTGTCGAAGAAGCGGTCGTGACGGATGGCAAGACCGGCGCGGACGGCGCAGCCCGCGAGCAACCGGGCTTGCAGGTTCACCCGCCGGGCAATCGCGCGCAGCCCCTTCGGTCCGTGCCAGACGGCATACATGCCGGCCATCACGGCCAGCAGCACCTGGGCGGTGCAGATGTTGGAGGTCGCCTTCTCGCGGCGGATATGCTGCTCGCGGGTCTGCAGGGCGAGCCGCATGGCAGGCGCCCCGGCGGCGTCCTGGCTGACGCCGACCAAGCGGCCCGGCATGTGGCGCTTGAAGGCGTCGCGGGTGGCCATGTAGCCGGCATGCGGGCCGCCGAAACCCATCGGCACGCCGAAACGCTGGGCGGATCCGACCACCACGTCGGCGCCCATCTCGCCGGGGGGGACGAGCAATACCAGCGACAGCGGGTCGGCGGCGACGATGGCGAGCGCCTGAAGCTCGTGCGCCGCGTCGATCTCGGCACGCAGATCGCGCACCGCCCCGGTCGAACCCGGGTATTGCAGCAGCACGGCGAACGGCCGGGCCGCGCGGATGGCATCGACATCGCCGGGCGGCACATCGACCAGCGTGAAGCCGTGTGGTTTTGCCCGCGTCGCCAGCACGGCACGGGTCTGCGGGTGCAGATCGGCGGCGATAGCGATGACGTCGCTCTTCGCGCGGGCCACCGCATGCGCCATCGACATCGCCTCGGCGGCGGCGGTGCCCTCGTCGAGCAGCGAGGCGTTGGCGATTTCCATGCCCGTAAGCTCGGTGATCAGGGTCTGGAAGTTCAGCAGTGCCTCCAGCCTGCCCTGGGCGATCTCGGCCTGGTACGGCGTGTAGGCGGTGTACCAGCCCGGGTTCTCCAGCACGTTGCGCAGAATGACCGGCGGCGTGTGGGTGCCGTGATAACCAAGCCCGATCAGTGACTTCTTCACAACATTGCGGGCCGCCAGGTCGCGCAACTCGGCGATCGCGCCGGCTTCGTCGATGGCGGGCGGCAGCGCCATCGGCTGCTGGGTGCGAATGCCCGCCGGCACCGTGCGTGCCGCCAGTTCGTCCAGACCCGCGCAGCCGAGCAGGCGCAGCATGGCGCCGATCTCGGATTCACTCGGGGCGATGTGCCGGGAGACGAAAGAATCCGCCGCCTCCAGCCCCGCCAGCTCGGCCAGCGCATCCATCATTCGGTCTCCAGGAACGCCTCGTAGGCGGCCGTGTCCATCAGGGCGGCGAAGGCAGCCGGGTCGCTCGGCGCGAGGCGGAAAAACCAGCCGCCGCTGGCCGCTTCGCGGTTGACCAGGGCGGGGTCGTCGACGATCGCCTGGTTGTTCTCGACGACCCGGCCGGCGATCGGGCAGTAGACATCGGAGGCGGCCTTCACGCTCTCGACGACGGCGCATGTCTCGCCGGCGGCGAGCTCGCGGCCGGGATCGGGTAGCTCGACGAACACCAGGTCGCCCAGCGCCTCCTGCGCATGGTCGGTGATGCCGACCGTGGCGATGTCACCGTCGAGGCGAACCCATTCATGACTCTTGGTGAACCGGGTCTCGGACATCGGGGCTCTTCCTTCAGCGCACGTAGCGGTGGGGGACGAAAGGCATCGGGACGACGCGGGCAGGCAACGAGCGGCCACGCACTTGCAGGCGCAACCCGGTGCCCTCGGCGGTGAGGTCGCGACGGACGTAACCCATGGCGACCGGAGCGTTCAGCGAGGGGGCAAATCCGCCGGAGGTGACGGTGCCGGCGGCGGTATTGTCGTCGGCAACAATGTTGGTGCCGGCGCGGGCGGGGGCGCGGCCCTCCGGACGGATGCCGACCAGCGACCGGGCGCAGCCGTGCTGCAACTGGTCGCGGATGGCGATGGCGCCGGGGAAGTCCCAGTCGGTCCGGCGGCGCTTGCCGATGACCCAGGCGATGCCGGCCTCGACCGGCGTGGTGAGTTCGTCGAGGTCGTTGCCATAGAGGCAAAGCCCGGCCTCCAGCCGCAGGCTGTCGCGCGCGCCCAGCCCCGCAGGCCGTACCTCGGGCTGGTCGAGCAGCAGGCGGGCGAGGCGTTCGACCCGATCGGCGGGGACCGAGATCTCGAAGCCGTCCTCGCCGGTGTAGCCGGATCGTGACACCAGGCAGTCGATGCCGCCGACCGCCGCCGCGCCAAAGCCCATGAAGGGCAACGCAGCCGCCGCCGGACCCAGCCGCGCCATGACCGCGGCGGCGCCGGGCCCCTGCAGCGCCAGCAAGGCACGGTCGTCGTGGCGCTGCAACGTGACGCCGGCGGGTAGGTGCGCCTCGATATGGGGCAGGTCGATGTCGCGGCGGCTGGCGTTGACCACCAGGAACAGGTGGTCGGGGGCCAGACGGGACACCATCAGGTCGTCGATGACGCCGCCGGCCTCGTTGGTCAGCACCGTGTAGCGTTGCCGACCAGGCTTGAGGCCCTGGATATCGCCCGGCACCAGCGCCTCCAGCGCCAGCGTGCCGGCGCTGCCGTGCAGGCTGGCCTGGCCCATGTGGGAGACGTCGAACAGCGCGGCGCAGCCATCGGCGCGGCAATGCAGGTGCTCGGCGAGCACGCCGGCGCTGTATTGCACCGGCATCGACCAGCCGGCGAACGGCACCATGCGGCCGCCGAGCGCCTTGTGCAGCAGGTCCAACGGCGTGGTCTTCGGCGGGCTGGGTTCCGCCGCTTCGGGTCCGATCTCGATTGACACGGGCTGGCTCCGCTCTCGGGTCGTCCTCCGGCCCGATGCCGGAAGAGTGGGTCACAGTCGGCCGTCTGACCTGACCCGTCGACCCCCCTCTGTCGCGGAACCTGAGAGATTCGGAGGGGCGGGCCCCGTCCTTACTCCGTCGGTGCGATCAGGCTTGCGCCCGACCGGCTTTCCAGAGATCCGTTTTCCGGCGCGGTCCTTTTGCCTGAGCGTTTCCGGGGGCCGGTTGCGCCTTCGGCGACCACCCGCCATCGCCTGCCGGCGAGGACGGAAAGTTCTCTCCCGCGCGGGATATCCGAACCCAGCCACCATGCCGGATCGCGGCGGCGAGTTCAAGCAACCGCCGGCACGCACCCGGCAGGTCCGACTTGCGTGCCGCGCTGGCCCGCTGGGGCGGGACGACTTCTGGTAGGCGAAGTCATCCCGCCCCAGCTCTTTTGTTTGATCGCGTGATTCAGACCTCCGGCGATTCCGCCTCCGCTCATCACGCTCTATCGTTTCGGGACGACAGCCAGATCCGGCCTCAAGGCGTGGCGTGGCCGCGGTTGTACGCCAGCTCCTCCGGCGTGAGCTGGAAGCTGGCCGTGATCTTGTAGACGGCCGCCGATTTTTCCGGGCTGACCGGGAACAGCATGGACACCTCGGGGGTGATCACGCTGAGACGGTCGGTATTGATGGGAAAATCGGCTCGCGCGGCGGCAATCTGCTTGTCAAGAATCTGGTCGCCTTCGGATATGGCGAGGAAATAGGGCACCACCACTGACCGCCCCTTCATCCCGGGTCCGCGGCCAATCGACATCGCCACCTGCAGCTTCGCCTCGACCTTTTTGTGCGTCTTGTCTGCCCAGTGGCAGGTGGCCGGGACGGCGGTCAGATGGGCTTCCATCACGACGTCGGTGATGTCGCGGCCGGGGCCGTCGAAGCGGACGAGGTCGGCGCCGTCCTGCAGCAGGGCCAGTTGGGGACAGGCCGGCGCGAAGACGTCGGGCTGCGAGCAGGCGCCGAGCGCACCCGCCGCGGCGGCCAGCAGCGTCAGGCCACGCAGACCGGGGATGGCACCCCGCGCGCGCGCCCACATTCCGTGGGGCAGGCAAGCCGGGGCACCCGGCGGCGGGCGGCGGGCAGGGTCAGGTAAGGACATCCGTGACTCCAAAATGATAGGGCGGGCATTTGTCCGACGAACCGATCACGACCATAGTGGGACGACCTGGAGCCACGGACAACATGCCAGAAGCCTTCTCCGACAAGCCACCGCTGCGCATCCTGCTGGCCGCTCCGCGCGGCT
>CAYWOW010000052.1:2659-19037 GCA_964459005.1 uncultured Acetobacteraceae bacterium | reverse complement strand
TGGTCGGCACGCTGCACGAGACGCGGGCGGAAATCGACGCGCACAACGCGCTGGTGCGCCAGGTGGCCGAGCCGCTCGGCTTCGGCTTCGCCCCACTGGGCTTTCACCCGACGCTCAAGCGCGAGCAGATGCCGTGGATGCCGAAGGGCCGCTACGCCATCATGCGCCGGCAGATGCCCAAGGTGGGCGCGCTCGGGCTCGACATGATGACCCGCACCTGCACCGTGCAGGTGAACCTGGACTTCGCCGACGAGGCGGACATGGTGCGCAAGATGCGGGTGTCGCTGGCGTTGCAGCCGGTGGCGACCGCGCTGTTCGCCAACTCGCCGTTCACCGAGGGGCGGCCGAACGGGTTCCTGTCCTATCGCGCCCATGTCTGGACCGATACCGATCCGGACCGGACCGGCATTCCGGGGGTGTTCTTCGAGGACGGATTCGGCTTCGAACGGTATGCGGATTGGCTGGTCGACACCGTGCCGATGTATTTCGTCTATCGCGACGGCCACTATATCGACCTGGCCGGCCAGTCGTTCCGCCGCTTCATGCGGGGGGATCTGGGCAATACCGGGGCGGGGGTGGCCACCATGGGCGACGCGGTGGATCACACGACCACGGTGTTCACCGACGTGCGGCTGAAGCGGTTCATCGAGATGCGTGGGTCGGACGCCGGCACGGTGGAGATGATGGTGGCGCAGTCCGCGCTGTGGGTGGGCCTGCTCTACGACGAGGCGGCACTGGCGGCGGCGGCGGCGCTGGTGGCCCGGCACCCCTGGGGCGAGTTCGCGGCGCTGCGCCCGCTGGTGGCCCGCCGCGCGCTGGATGCGCCCTGGCAGGGCGGCACGGTGCGCGACCTGGCGCGCGAGATGGTGGCGATCGCGCGCGACGGCCTGCGGGCGCGGGCGCGGCGCGACGCACAAGGTTGCGACGAATCGGTGCACCTCGCCCCGCTCGAGGCGCTGGTGGCCGGAGGGCCGACGCAGGCCGAGCATTGGCTGGCGCGCTTTAACGGTGAATGGAACGAAAATATAACGCGAATTTTTTGTGCTGCCGCGGTTTGACCAGTCGGTGACGGCGCGAAGGGCGGCAATTGGAAGCAACACCATGCAATAACGAACGTGGCGGCGTTATATGCACGGTATGATTGCGGACGTACTTGTCACTACCCGACGCACGGGTGTCTAATGCGTGCATGATCGTAGGATTGCCCCCACGAGACGTGATGACCGCACCGTCTGTGCCTGGCGCGCCGGTGCTGGTTCGTCTGCGTCTGATCGGCCAGATGGAAGCCTGGACGTTCACCAGCGAAAGCGTCATGCCGACCGGCCGCAAGACGCGGGCGCTGCTGGCGGTGCTGGCGCTGTCCTCGCCGCGCCCGGTGCTGCGCAGCAAGCTGGCCGAGCTGCTGTGGAGCCGCCGGCCCGAGGAGCAGGCGCGGGCCTCGCTGCGCCAGGAAATCCACCGGCTGATTGAGGCGGTGTCGCCGGTCGGCGGCCAGTTGCTGATCGTGCATCGCGACGACCTGATGCTGCGCCCCGGCACGGCCTGGATCGACGTGGAGGAAGTGCTGCGCGCGACGCCGGACCGGCCGGGCGCGCTGTCGCTGCTGGATGGCGACCTGCTGGAGGACCTGGACGGCGTCGATCCCGCCTTCGACGCCTGGCTCGCCGGCGAGCGCGAGCGGCTGCAAGATCGCGCCCGGGTGCTGGCCGAGCAATTGCTGCGCGAGCAGACCGACCCGGATGCGGTCATCATGGCGGCCCAGCAGTTGCTGTCGATCGACCGCGCCCACGAAGGGGCATGGCGGGCGCTGATGCGGGCCTACGCCGCGCGCGGCGAGCGCGGCATGGCGATCCAGGCCTATGAACGCTGCCGCGGCGTGCTGGCGGATCAGCTCGACGCCAATCCGTCCGAGGAAACCCAGCGCGTCGCCGCCGAGATCCGGGCCGCCGCGCCGGTGTCGCGGTCGGTGCCGCAGGCCCCGATGCTGGCGCCGGCCCGGCCGGATCCGCGCCTGATGCTGCGCGCCCAGCCCCGCCAGGAGACGCACCACGAGGCGCGCGCCGAACCGCGGGTCGAGGTGCGGCCGCACGTGCCGCGCGGCGGCGCCCGGGTGGGCGTGCTGCCGTTGCAACTGATCGGCACCAGCGAGGCCGAGTCGCATTTGTCCACCGGGCTCGCCGACGAGATCACCTCGGCCCTGGCACGGTTCCGCTGGATGTTCCTGGTCTCGTCCACCTCGCTGGCGCGCTTCGCGCTGCAAACCCGCGACGAGACGGCGATCCGGCGCGCCTTCAACATCGACTTCCTGCTCGACGGCAGCATCCAGCGGGTGCCGGACCGGTTGCGGGTGGCGCTGCGGCTGCTCGACCTGCGCGCCGGCAACCAGGTGGTGTGGTCGCAGCGCTTCGACCGCGACCCCAGCGACCTGCTGACGTTGCAGGACGAGGTGGCGGCGGAGGTGGTGGCGCAGATCGACCCCGAGATCCTGCTGATCGAGGCGCAGCGCCTGACCGCGCGGCCGCCGACCGACGTCACCGCGTACGATCTGATGCTGCGGGCCCTGCCGCTGCTGCGGCGGCTGGACCGCGAGCAGTTCATGCAGGCCGGCGAACTGCTGCGCCAGGCGATCGCGCTGGAGCCGGACTACGCCGCGGCGCACGCCTGGTACGCCTTCTGGCACATCTTCCTGTTCGGCCAGGCCTGGACGACCGACCCGGCGGCGGTGATGGCCGAGGCGGGACGGCTGGCCAACCGGGCGGTCATGCTCGACCCGCAGGACGCGCGCGGGCTGACGATCGCAGGGCATGTGCGCGCCTCCTTGCACCGGCGGCTGCGCGAGGCGCTGTCGCTGCACGAGCGCGCGCTGACGGTGAACCCCAACTTGGTTATGGCCTGGGCGCTGTCGGCGGCGGCCTACGCCTATCTGGGCGACTTCGACGAGGCCGAGAAGCGGATGCGGCGCTACAAGAAGCTGTCGCCGCTCGACCCGCACGCGTTCTTCTACGATTTCGTTTTCGTCCTGGTGGCGCTGCTCCGGCACGACCACGAGGAGGCGGTCAAGATGGGCCGCACGGTGAGCGAGATGAACCCCGCGTACTCGAGGGTGTGCAAGCCCTACCTGGCGGCGCTCGGCCATCTCGGGTGGGCGGAGGAGACGGCACTGGTGCGTGAGCGGCTGCTGTCCATCGAGCCCCATTTCAGCATCGTGCGCTTCCTCGAGTCGAACCCGTGCGAACGGGCGGAGGACCGCGTCCACTACGCCACCGGCCTGCGACTGGCCGGCGTGCCGGAAGCTTAGGGAACGGTCAGGCCGCCTCGTGCAGGTTCAGCACGGGGCGGATGTAGTGCAGTGCCGCCTCGAAGCTCGCGTGGCTGTCCAGGTTCTGGCCGCGGATGCAGTCGGTGACCCGCCAGCGCATTCCCTCGGACGTGATCATGTAGGCGGGGTCGGGATTCTCCCGCACCCAGACCAGCACGTAGTCGGGGTCGACCCGGCCGGGTCCGGCCAGATAGGCCGAGGCATCGCAAAGGCCCATGCAGCGGCCCGCGTCAAGCCAGCGGGCCAGTATCTCACGGTGGTGCGCCAGAAGCCGCTGGCGCAATACCACGACATTCCGGAAATCAGGCTCCGGCTTGCGCTTCGCCCGTCGGTTGAGCATGGAAATCTCACGAACGCGTGAGCACCATCTATCCACGACCGGCCGGGAACGCCAACAGGGCTCGTCGTTCGTTCCGCCCGCTGCGGCGCGACTGTGGCGGATCGGACACACCGTTACATAAAAAAGATTATCGGCATGACGATATGACAGCCCTGACCTGCCGGGTTCCTACAGCAGCCCCGCTCCGGCCTCGGCGGCCAGCCGGTCGGGCGGTCCCTCCCAGACGATGCGCGCGTGTTCCAGCACATAGACGCGGTCGGCGTGCGGCAGGGCGAAGGTGATGTTCTGCTCGCCCAGCAGGACCGTGATGTCGGTGGTGCGGCGCAGCCGGTCGAGCGCCTTGGACAGCAGTTCCAGGATGACCGGCGCCAGGCCCAGGGTGGGCTCGTCGAGGATGAGCAGGCGCGGCTGCATCATCAGGGCGCGGGCGATCGCCAGCATCTGCTGCTCGCCGCCGGACAGCGTGCGCGCACTCTGGTCGCCCCGCGCGCGCAGGATAGGGAACAGCTCGAACAGCCAGTCGAGCTGCCTGGCACAGGCCTGGCGGGTGAGATGCTGGCCGCCGAGGTCGAGGTTCTCGCGCACGCTCAGGTCGCCGAACAGTTCCCGCGATTCGGGGCACTGCACCAGGCCGCCGCGGGCGATCCGGGCGGCGCTGCTGGCGCGCAGGTCCTGGCCGTCGAAGCGGATGGCGCCGGTGGCGGGGACGAGGCCGCAGATCGCGTTGAACAGCGTCGTCTTGCCGGCGCCGTTCAACCCGACCACGGAGACGAACTCGCCGGCGCCGACGGTGATGGAAACGTCCTCCAGCGCCTGCGCCTTGCCATAGCTGACGCTGAGCCCCTCGACCTGGAGCAGCGGCTGGCGCTCGGTGTTGCGCCGGGTGTCGTGCGCCGTGGTCTGGATGCGCCCGCCCAGATAGACCCGGCGCACCGTGTCGTCACGCATCACCTCGTCGGCGGTTCCCTCGGCGATACGCTCGCCCAGGTACATGGCGAGCACGCGGTCGACCAGGGCGGCGACACCCTTGACGTTGTGATCGACCAGCAGCACGGCGTGGCCGTCGTCGCGGAAGGAGCGGATCAGGGCGGAGAAGTCGGCGACCTCGGCGGCGGTGAGGCCGGCGAAGGGCTCGTCCACCAGCACGACTGTCGGGTTGCGGGCGATCGCCTTGGCCAGTTCGAGGCGGCGCAGATCGGCGAAGGGCAGGGTGCGGGGCAGGCGGTGCATCACCCGCTCCAGGCCGACGCGCGCGGCGATGGCGCGGGCGCGTTCGGCGACGTGGCGGTCGGCGAACAGCCGCAGCAGGCTGTCCGGCAGCAGCGCGATTTCGATGTGTTCCAGCACGGTCTGGCGCGGCAGGGGCTGCGAGTGCTGAAAGACGATGCCGACGCCGCGCCGCGCGATGCGGTGGGCCGGCCAACCCGCGACCTCGGTGCCCGCGATGCGAACGCTGCCGGCGGTGGGGCGTTCGATGCCGAGGATGCACTTCATCACGGTGGATTTTCCCGAACCGTTCGGGCCGATCAGGCCGAGGATCTCGCCGCCGGCGACTGCGAAGGAAAGTTCCTTCACTGCCAGCAGGCCGCCGAACCGCTTGGTGAGGCCGGCGACTTCCAGCAGCTTGCCCATCAGCCGCGCCGGCCGGCCAGCAGGCCGAGGAAGCCGCCGGGCAGGAACAGGATGACCACCAGGGCGAAGGAGGAGACGACGAAAGTGGAAAGTTCGCCGAGGGGGCGGAGGATTTCGCCGGCGACGATGAGGAAGATCGAGCCGATGGCGGCGCCGATGATGGTGCGCCGGCCGCCCAGCACGGCGGCGATGATGAACTGCACGCCGATGCCGATATCGACCACGGTGCCGGCCGAGGCGGTGCCGAGGTAGAACACCAGCATGGCGCCGGCGAGCCCGGAGAACAGGGCGCTGATGCAGAAGGCGGCGAGCTTGTGCTTGGCGACGTTGAAGCCCAGCGCCGCGGCCTGCACCGCATCCTGGCCGCTGGCCTGCAGGATCAGTCCGGCCGAGGAGCGCGACAGGCCGAACAGCAGGCCGCCGCTGATCGTCATGAAGCCGAGCGCGTACCAGTAGTTGGTGTGGTCGTCGATAGCGAGAACGTCGGTGAGCGCCAGGCCGATCTCGCCGCCGGTGATGCCGGAGAACAGGACGATGATGTTTTGCAGCAGCAGCACGGCGACCAGGGTGACCAGGCCGAAATAGGGTCCGCGCAGCCGCAGCGCCGGCACCGCGAGCACCAGGCCGCCGGCGACGGCGGCGGCGGCGGCGGCGAGCAGGCAGGGCAGGATCGGCGCTGCCGCGTAGACGTTCAGCAGCGTCGCGGTATAGGCGCCCAGGCCGACCAGGAAGCTCGGGCCGAAATTCACTTCGCCGGCGAAACCGAACAGCAGGTCCCAGGCCATCGCCGCGACGGCGTAGTAGTAGGCGACGGTGAGCAGGCCGAGCACGTAGCCGGAGACCCCGAACGGCAGCAGGTAGAGGACCACGAGTGCGGCCATGGCGAGCCAGAAGTTGCGTGATCCGAGCATCGGTTATCGCCGGCCCAGCAGACCCTGCGGGCGCAGGTAGACGACCAGGACCAGCAGCAGCAGCACCGGCACGCTGCGCACCGAGGGGGCGACCAGATAGGCGGTGACGGTTTCCAGGTAGCCGACGACGTAGGCGGCGATCAGCGAACCCGACACGCTGCCCAGTCCGCCCAGCACGACGATGGAGAAGGCGCTGGCGGTGAGGGTGCCGATGTTGTCGGAGCTGACGCCGAGGAAGGCGCCGAGCAGCACGCCGGCGATGCCGGCGAGCACGCCGTAGATGGCCCAGACCACGCAATGGATATTGGCCATCTCGAAGCCGAGCAGCGTCAGGCCGCGCGGATTCATCGAGGCGGCGAGCAGCGCCTTGCCGGCGCGGGTGCGGTTGATCAGCAGCCAGAGCAGGCCGATCGCGGTCCACGAGACGAGCAGGGTGACGATCTCGTTGATCGGCGTGCGCACGCCGGCGATGTTCACCACGCCCTCGACCAGCGGGCGCACGGTTTTCGGCGTGTTGAAGAAAAGATAGGCGATGGCCTGCTGGATCATGATGCCCCAGAGCAGCGTGCCGGTGAGCACGAAGATCTCCTTTTCCTCGCGCGGGATGGCATGCGAGCCCTGGATCGGGCGAACCACGAGGAAATAGGTGGCGAAAGAGAGAATGAAGCCGGCGAGCACACCGGCGAGGGCGCCGCCGTAGGGGCCGAAGCCAAGGTCGCCGGCGGTCGCCCAGGCGGTGACGGCGGCCACCACCATGATGGCGCCATGCGACAGATTCAGCACGCCGGAAACGCCGAAGATCAGCGAGAAGCCGACCGCGCCGAGGCCGTAGAGCGCGCTGATGGCGAAACCGTCGATGAGGATCTGCAGTCCCAGCATGGGGAAAAGGGCGAGCCGGCGCGGCGGTGCGCGCCGGCTCGCCGCTCAGTCGCCGACCTTGAGGAACGACGGGAAGGCAAGCTTGCCGACGGCCACATCCTGCGGCCAGACCGTCACCTGCTTGCCGTTCTGCCATTGCAGCAGCAGGCCGGTGATGTAACCCGGGCCGACCTTCATGCCGTGGGTGAAGGGCTGGTCCTTGCCGATGAACTGGATGTGGCCGATGGTGCCGACCCAGTCGGTCTTCTCCATCGCGTCCACCACCTGGTCGGGATCGGTGCCGCCGGCCTTCCTGAAGGCTTCGGCGAACATGTAGACCTCGTCATAGGCGGTGTAGCCGGCATAGGACGGGGTGACGCCGAACTTCTTCTCGTAGGCCGCGGCGAACGGCATGGTCTTCGGCGTCACCGCGACGTCGGGGGCGGAAACCATGTTGAACAGCACGCCGTCGGCGGTACCGTTGGTGTCCTTCCAGAAGGTGCTGCTGGTGGCCTGGCTGGAAATGCCGAACATCGGCACCGGCACGTGCTGCTGCGCCCACTGGACGGTGGGCTGCACGCCGATGTGGCTGATGCCGGTGATCATCACGTCGGGCTTCTCGCCCTCGATCTTGTTGAACACCGGCGTGAAGTCGGTGGTGTCGGGCGACAGGCGGATGTGGTCGACGACCGTGATGCCGATCCTGGGCAGGCACTTCAGGTATTCTTCGTCGAGCGGGGTGGTCCAGGCCGCGTCCTCGCTCATCACCACGGCGGTTTTCATTTTGTACTGGCCGACCAGCAGGTCCTTGGCCGCGTTGCACACCATGTCGGCGAGCTGGGTGGAGGCGAGGTAGCCGTGGAAGACGTATTTCAGGTGGGCGTAGTCGTCGCGGATGTGCTGGGTGATCAGGTCGCTGGCCGCGCCCGGGGTGATCATGGGCGTCTTCAGCCGGCCGGCCCAGGGCTCCAGCGCCAGCACCACCTCGCTGATGTAGCTGGCGATGACGGCGGCGACGTGGTCCTGCTGGGCGGCGCGCTGGAACGCGCGCACCGAATCGGCGGCGGAGCTTTTGTTGTCGTAGTCGATGATCTCCAGCAGGCGGCCGTTGACGCCGCCGGCGGCATTGATCTCCTCGGCGGCGAGCCGGGCGGCGTTGGGGATGGCGGAGCCGGGGATCGAAGCGTCCTCGGCGATCACGCCGATGCGGATCGGCTCGGCGGCACCGGCCGGTGCGGCGGCGAGGCAAGCCAACACCGCGGCGAACGGCAGCGCCGCGGCGAGGTGCAGTCGGGCCTTCATGTCTGTTCCCTCCGGTTTTCTGGTCTGCGGACCGATCGGATGAAGCCCAAAGCGATCCGTTCCGCAGTGGTTGCGGATAAATCGGTTTCATCGGCCTGCCGTCAAATCACGAGGTTGGCAACTGCGTCCGGTCGAGGTGGCAGGCGACAGCGTTGGTGGCGGAGAGGCGGCGCAGCGGCGGGGCGGTGGTCTCGCAGAGCGCCCCGATGCGGCGCGGACAGCGCGCGGCGAAGCGGCAGCCCGGGCCGTCGCGCGCCGGCCCCTCGGGACCGAGGCGCACGCGCGGGCGCGCCTGCCCGTCGAGCGACGGGACGGCGGAGAGCAGCGCCGCGGTGTAAGGGTGCCAGGGTCCGCCCATGACCTCGCCGGCGGTGCCGGTCTGGACGATGCCGCCGCGGTACATCACCGCGATGCGGTCGGCCAGGTGCGCGACCACGCCGATGTCGTGCGAGATCAGCAGCACGGCCAGGCCAAGCCGGTCGCGCAGATCGGCCAGCAGGTTGACGATGGCGGCCTGCACCGAGACGTCCAGCGCGGACACCGGTTCGTCGCAGACCATGAGGTCGGGACCGGGCGCGAGCGCGCGGGCGATGCCGACGCGCTGCTTTTCGCCGCCGCTCAACTGGTGCGGGTAGCGGGCGGCGTAGTGGCCGGGCAGGCGGACCAGGTCGAGCAGGGCGGCGACGCGCGCGGCGATCTGCGCGGCCGGCACCACGGCGAAGCGGCGGAGCGGGCGGGCGATGATCTCGCCGACGGTGTGGCGGGGGTTGAGCGAGGAATCGGGGTTCTGGAAAACGATCTGGGCGCGCCGGCGCATGGTCGCCAGCGCGGCTTGCGGCGTGGTGGAGATATCCTGCCCGGCGATGCGGATGCGGCCGGCGTCGGGGTCGATCAGGCGCAGCAGGGTGCGGCCGAGCGTGGTCTTGCCCGAACCGGATTCGCCAACCAGGCCGAGGGTCTCGCCGGCGGCGATGGTGATCGAGACGCCGTCGAGCGCGCGCAGCCCGCGCGGGCGCAGCACCGGACGCCAGCCGTCGAGGCGCAGGGCGGCGAAACCGCTGGTCAGCACATAGGTTTTCGTCAGCCCCTCGGCTTCGGCGATGGCCGTGCCGACGGGGCGGCGGGGCGGGGCGTCCTCGCGCTCCACCGGCCAGGGGCGGCCGGCGAAGGCGCCGGCACGATGGCAGCGCACGCCATCCACCAGCGGTTGCGGCTGGGCACAGGCCGCGTCCGCCAGCGGGCAGCGCGGCAAGAACCGGCAGTCCACCGGCGTCGTTCGTAAATCGGGCAACCGGCCGGCGATCGCGGCCAGGCGTTTGTCGCCGGCACCGCCGGGCAGGGCGGCGAGCAGGCCCTTGGTGTAGGGGTGGCGGGGGGCGGCGAACAGTTGGGCGGCGGGGGATTGTTCGACCACCTCGCCGGCGTAGAGCACGGCGACGTCGTCGGCGACGCGGCGGACCACGCCGAGATTGTGGGTGATGAACAGCATGGCGAGGCCGCGACGCGCCTGCAGATCGGCCAGCACGTCGAGAATCTGCGCCTCGATGGTGACGTCCAGCGCCGTGGTGGGTTCGTCGAGGATGAGCAGGTCGGGCTCGCCGGCCAGCGCCCCGGCGATCAGGGCGCGCTGGCGCATGCCGCCGGAGAGTTCGTGCGGGTAGGCGCGGGCGACCGCTGGCGGGTCGGCGATGCCGACTTCGGCCAGCAGGTCGACGGCGCGGCGGGCGGCGGCGGCGCGCGTCAGGCCGCGATGCCAGACCGCGGCCTCGCCGATCTGAAGCCCGACGCGCAAGGTCGGGTTGAGCACCGAAAACGGGTCCTGGAACACCAGCGCCATGCGCGCGCCGCGCAGGCGGCGGCGGGCCTGGGCGGGCAGCGCGAGAAGGTCGGTGCCGCCGAACAGGATGCGGCCGGACTCCACCACGGCTTCCGCGGGCAACAGGCCCATCACCGCGAGCGCGAGCGTGCTCTTGCCCGAGCCGGATTCGCCCACCACCGCGAGGGTGCGGCCGGGCGCCACCCGCAGCGAGACGTCGGCGAGCGCGCCGACCGGTCCGGCGGCGCTGCGGTAATGCAGGGAAAATGCCTCGATGCGCAGCATCAGGCGCGGCGTTCGTGAAGGCGCGGGTCGAGGTATTCGCGCAGGCCGTCGCCGAGCAGGTTGATGCCGACGATCAGCAGGCACATCGCCCCGCCCGGCGCCAGCGCGATCCACGGGGCCTGGTCGATGAAGTCGCGCGCCTCCGCGATCATCAGGCCCCAGTCGGACGACGGGGGCTGGGCGCCCAGCCCCAGGAAGCTCAGCGCCGAGCCGAGCAGGATGGCGTAGGTCACGCGCAGGCTGGCCTCGACGATCAGCGGCGGGAAGGCGTTCGGCAGGATCTCGCGGAACAGGATGTAGGCGGTGCTCTCGGCGCGGGCGCGCGCGGCGAGGACGAATTCCTCCTCGGCGAGGCCGAGGGTGACGCTGCGCGCGACGCGGGCGATCGGCGGGATGAACACGAAGCCGACGGCCAGCGCCGTCTTCCACAGGGCGGGCGGGGTGACGGCGAGCACGAGCAGGCCGAGCATGATCGGCGGCACCGCCATCAGCACGTCGGCGGCGCGCATCAGCGCCTCGTCGACGGCGCCGCGGAAGTAGCCGGCGAGCAGGCCGACCGGCACGCCGATGGCGAGCGAAACCAGGGTGGCGGAAACCCCCATGACCAGCGACAGGCGCGTGCCCATGAGCAGGCGGCTCAACACGTCGCGGCCATAGTCGTCGGTGCCGAGCCAGTACTCCGTACCCGGCGGAAGAAAGCGGGTGCGGACGGAAATGGTGTCCCAGGGGTGCGGGATGATCCAAGGCGCGAGCAGGCCGAGCGCGACGATGGCGCCGACGATGCACAGACCGACGCGCAACTGCGCGGGGAAGGGCCTAGGCGATGGCATCGCGCACGCGTTTGTCCAGCAGCGCACAGAGCAGATCGGCGGCGAGGTTGGCCAGCGCATAGATCGCCGCGATGACGAGGATCGACGCCTGCAAGGTGGGAATATCGCGGTTCTGGATGGAAAAAATCAGCAGGCGGCCGAGGCCGGGCCAGGCGAACACCGTCTCGACGACCACGATGCCGCCCATCAGCCGGCCGAAATCCATCGCCAGCACCGTGATGCTCGGCATCAGCGCGTTGCGCAGCGCGTGGCGCAGTACCACCACGCGTTCCGGCAGGCCTTTGGCGCGCGCGGCGGTGATGTAGGGACTGCCGAGCACGCCGATCATGCTGGAGCGGGTCAGCCGCGAGACGTGCGCGAGGTGGGCGAACACCAGCGTCAGCACCGGCGCGATCATGAAGGGAAAGGCAATCGTAAAACCGTCGGAAAAATTCTCGTAGCCGGAGGAGGGCAGCCAGCCCAGCCAGCCCGCGAACACCAGGATCACCACGATGGCCCAGAAGAACTCCGGCACCGCGATGCCGAGGAAGGTGGCGACGGAAACCGCGTGGTCGAGCGGACGGTTGCGGCGCAGCGCCGCCGCCACGCCGAGGCCGAGCCCGATGACGACGACAAAGGCGAAGGCGGTGACGGCGAGGATGGCCGAGCGTTCGATCGCCTCGCGCAGCAGCGGCCAGACCGGGCGGTTCATCAGGATGGAATGGCCGAGATCGCCGTGCAGCACGCCGCTGGCCCAATGCCAGTATTGCAGCGGCAACGGCAGGTCCAGCCCGAGCCGCTGTTCGAGCGCGTGCACCTGCGCGGGGGCGGCGAAGGAACCGAGGATCAGGGTGGCGACACTGCCGGGCAGCACGGCGGTGACGGCGAAGACGAGGATGGAAACGGCGACCAGCACAAGGGCCGCGAAAAACAGCCGGCGCAGGATGTAGGCCGCCATCGCGGGCTCAGTTCGCCAGCCACACGTCCTTCAGTTCCAGCCACTGCATCGGCGTCGAGTGGAAATTCTGCACCGTCTTGCGCACGCCGTTCACGTGCAGCGCCGAGTAGGCGATGATGCCGGGGACGGTCTGGTCCATGATGCCCTGATATTCGCGGAAGATTTCGGTGCGGCGGGGCTCGTCGTTGGTACGGCGGGCCAGGTCGAGCAGTTCGTCGACGCGGGCGTTGCGGTAGTGCCAGAGCTGGTTGTTCCACGTCCCGCTCGAGTAGAAGAACGGATAGATGGAGGTGTCGACGGTGGGGCGCGCGAAGTAGCCGTCGACATACATCGGCTGCTTGCCGGAAACGTTGGCGGTGTAGCTGGCCAGCGGCACCCGCTCGATGGCAATGCGGAAGCCCGCGGCCCGCGCCATGTCGCGCACGGCGACGCCGAGGCGCACCCGTTCCTCGCGTTCCTGCGGCACCTGCATGGCGATGTCGATGCCGTCCGGATAGCCGGCCTCCGCCAGCAGCCGGCGGGCGCGGACGATGTCGGGGGCGGGATAGCCGAGCTTGCTGTCGTAGTATGGATGGCTGGGCGGAATCGGCGAGTGGGTCGGCGCGCCCTGGCCGAACAGCACGATCTCCACCAGCGCGTCCTTGTCGATGGTGGCGGCCAGCGCCTGGCGCACGCGCACGTCGTTGAACGGCTTGATGCTGTTGTTCAGCACCACGCCGTCCCAGGTGGCGGTGGGCACGGAGTCGACGCGCACGGTGGCGCTGGTCTTGTAGCGGTCCACCGAGGCGTAGGGCAGGCCCCAGAGAATGTCGATCGCACCGGAATCGAGCGCGGCGAGACGCGCCGCCGCCTCGGGGATGATGCGCAACTGCACGCCGTCGAGCCGCGGCAGTCCCTTTTCGAAATAGGCCGGATTCTTCACCAGCTCCATGCGGTCGCCGGGCGACCAGTTGCGCATGATGAAGGGGCCGGTGCCGATGGGCGCGGTCGAGAGTTCGGCGATCTTGTCGCGCGGCACGATGCGCAACTGGCGGTCGCCGAAGATGTCGGGGAAACCGGCGTAGGGAATCTTGAGCGTGAAGCGCACGGTGTGCGCATCGACGGTCTCGACGGAAGAGACCATCTCGAGGTTGGAGCGTCCGCGCGATCCGGTCTTCGGATCGAGGATGCGGGTGATGGTGGCGACCACGTCGTCGGCGTCGAGCTTGCGGCCGTTCTGGAAAGTGACGTCGTCGCGGAGAACAAAAGTCCAGGTCTTGAGATCGTCCGAGGCGGTCCAGCTGGCGGCCAGGTCGGGCTTCACCGTCATGTCGCGGTCGATCCGGGTGAGGCCGTTGAACACCAGATGGACGTAGACGTACTCGTCGCCGATGGTGCTCAGCGCGGGATCGAGCTGGGCGAAGGTGGTGCCGAGCGCCACTTTCAGCGTGCCGCCCGAGCCGGGGGCCTGGGCGAAGGCGGGCATCGCGACGGCGGCGGCGGCGAGCGCGATCAAGGGGCGACGCATCGGCCTCTCCTCATGGTTTCGGCGGCGGCGGCTGGTAGGCGGCGATCTCGCCGGGTTGCAGCGCGCGCAGCACATAGTCCTCGGCGAGCGGGGCGTAGGCATGCCAGAGCCGTGCCAGTTCGTTAAGCGGCGCCGGATGATCGTCGACGCGCAGATCGACGTAGGGGAAGTCCTGCTGGTGCGCCACCAGCAGGGCGGCGGAGGCGAGCGGGACGAATTCGCCGCCGGCCGCCTCCCCGGCCTGGATGGCGCGCACCAGACGCTCGGGCAGGGGCAGCGCGGGGTCGGCCTCGAAAGCGTGCACCATCGCCCGCGGAATGTCCGCGTTGCGCACGATGTTGGCGATCGCCACGCAGTCGCGACCCTGCGCCTCGCCGATCGCCGGGTTGACCCGGGCGCCCGAGAAACTGGCGGTGGCGCCGGCGGCGTCCAGCGCGGCGAGTTGCCGCCAGGCCGAATGGGGCGTCCCGGCGACGGTGGCATCGAGCGCCTGGCGGGCGGTGAAGCCGCGCGCCATCAGTTCGATCATGATCGGGCCGAGGCGCGGGTCGGTGCGGCTCTGGCTGAGCGCCGCGCCGACGCCGGCGCGCACCGCGGGGCAGCGCGAGCCGACCGCCATCGAGGATGTGGTGACCACGGCGCCGAGCATGCCGGTGCGGGCACAGCGGCCGAGCAGGGAAAAAGTCACGCGGTGTTCTCCACGACGGGCAGCGGCGGAAGGTAGCACCCGGCCCGGCCAGCGCAATGCGGCGGGTTTTCCGGGTCGCGGCGGTTCGGTTAAGATGAAACGACCGCGCGATGGCCCGGTCGCGGCGTCAGGAGAACACATGATCCAGGAAGCGATGAGCGCGCCGGAGGAGACCGTCGCGGCATTGCGCGCGCGTGCAGAATGCGCCGAGGCGGCACTCGCGCAGGCGCAACTGGAGCTCGACGCGCTGCGCGCGCCCGGGCACGACGCCACGGTCCTCGCCCATCTGGTGGATACCCTGCGCTGGGATGGGGCCCCGTACTACCTGCGGCTGGTGCTGCCGCTCGCCCGGGCGATCCGCGCCGTGGGCGGCGGCGTGACCGGGCGGGCACCGGCTGCCCCGGCGCCGCCCCGCCGTTCGTGGGTCCGGCACGCGGCCATTCGCGGCTATCTGCTGGTGCGCCCGGTGGCCCTGCCGCTGCTCACCCGGCTGCACCGCGCACTCGGCGGCCTGCTCGAGCACGAGGGCAAGCCGGGGCGCCGTGGCGCCGGGACGGTGGCGGCCAGCGAGGACCTGCTGCGCAGCATCGAGGCGGCCATGCTGACGCTGGCGCTGCACCGCCGCGACGGCTGATCAGGCGGTCCGGCGCGGCATGTCGAGGACCCAGCTCGCGACCTCGGCGGTGAAGTCGCGCCATGAGCGGACCGGCAGCGCCGCCGCCTCGCGCCACAGCCGCGCCGCGGTGGCGTCGTCCTGCAGGCGGCGCACCGCCGCCGCCAGCGCCGCCGCGTCGATCCGCTCCAGCCGGATCTGCCCGCCCGGCGCCAGCATGGCGATGCTGGGAATCCGCGCAGACGCGATCACCGGAATGCCGGCATTGAGCGCCTCCACCGGCGGCAGGCCGAAGCCCTCGTGTTCGCTGGCGAAGATCGCGGCGCGGGCGCCGGCCAGGACCTCGCGGAGGGTCGCGTCGTCGGCGTGGCCGAGGTAGCGCAGGCGGGGCTCGGCGCGCAGCCGGCTGAGCCACATCGCCTCGCGCTGGGTGCCCTCGCGCAGCATGCCGGCGACCACCAGCTCGGCGGTGCAGCCCGCGGCCCACAGCCCGGCAAAGGCTTCAAGCACGGCGGCGACGTTCTTGCGCGGCTCGAGAGTGCCGAAGGCGACGTAGCGGTTCCGTTGCGGCGAGAAGTGCTGCCGGGGCAGTCCCAAGCCGTCGCCGCCCAGCGTGATCACCGGCCCCGGGCGGCCCCGGCCGCGCATGATGCGCTGCTCGTAGTGGCTGCGCGTCTGTTCGCTGACATGCGCGACATGCGGCACGACCCGCAGCGCCTGGAGGTAGGGCATGCCCCGGCGAGGCGCCCCGGGCGCGAAATAGCGGGGGCGAAGCCAGGGCAGGAAGTCGTGGAGAATCCAGCCGACCGCGCCGGCGCCGACGGCGATCAGGTCGGTGTAGCAACGCGCCCGCACCGCATCGAAGAACAGTTCGGCATTGAGCAGCCGCAGCTCCGCCGGATCGGCGCGCAAGGGCCGCAGCACGGCGGCGAGACGGCGCCAGCCGCTCAACCGCGAGCAGCCGGCCAGCGTGTCGCGCGGCAGGGTCAGGAAGCCGATGGGGCTGGCGATGACGGGCACCAGCGCCGACGACTCCGGCCAGTGGCGGATCAATTCCCACTCCACCCGCTGGATGCCCGTGCCGATGGGCCGGCGCACCAGCTCGGTGACATCGAGATGCACCGCTGCCGTCATGACGGGCGGGTTGGCAGCCCGAGCGTCGCATAGAGCTGGCGCGCATAGCGCGGGAAGCCGCGGCGTTCGGTGTAGTCGGCGCGCTCGGCGTCGTGGCGGTGGGTGTGCGCGCCCGCCTCGATGAGGTTCGCCAAGGCTTCGGCGATCAGCACCGGGCTCAGCGCGTCGGGCACCCGGCGGACGTAGGCGGGCGCCTCGCCGGCGGC
>CAYWOW010000052.1:0-2559 GCA_964459005.1 uncultured Acetobacteraceae bacterium | reverse complement strand
ACGAAGTGCAGCACGGCGGGAAGGCCCCAGGCCCGGACCTGCTGAAGCGCCCAGATGCAGTCTTCCGGCGCCTTGGTCCAGTGCACGAAGCCGAAGCTCGCGATCATGATGGTGTCCGGCGCGAGGCCGAGCCGCGCCCGGGCCGCCGCGCGGGCGGCGGGCGCGAGCGCGGCGGCGTCCCACGGCCGGTAGACCGGGAACGGGAGATAGGCGACCGGGGCCGCGAACCGCCGCGCCAGGGTGTCGGCGGTGCTGCGCGAGTGGACGAACAGCGGCGCCGACGCCGCCGCGACCTCGCCGAGCAGGGTGGCCGGCAGCCTGCCCTCGTCGCCGAGCCAGGCGGCGATTTCGTCCGCGCTCACGGGCCGGCCGAGTTCGCGCGCCGCGATCGCGCACGCCCGTTGCGGTCCGAACAGGAGGGCATAGAAGCCCAGCATGCGCGAATCATGGGCGATGCAGGCGCTGCCGTAGCGGGTCAGCAGGCCATGGATGCCGAGGTGGAATTCCGAATTGCCGATTACCGAAATCACGCGATCGAACGAGGCCGAGAGATAGGGCAGGGCGGACAGCGGCTGCACGCTCGCCGCCCCGGCCGGGCGCACCGGCCCGGCGGTTTCGGTGAACACGTGCAGTTCGGCGTCGGCGCCGAGGGCCGCGCAGCTGGCGGCGGAAAAATCGGCAACCCCGGAGCGGTCGGGCGGCAGCGGGGTCGTGAGCGCGACCCGCGGCTTGCGGCCGATCGCCAGCGCCGGGGCCGGCAGCGGCGCGGAGGCGCGCGCCGTCAGCGCCGCCCAGAAGCGCCGGGCGACCGCGCCGGCGCGAAACCGCGGCCAGACCGAGCGCTGAAGCGCGACCGCCTGCGCCGCCGCCGCCGGGTCGTCCCACAGCCGTTGCAGGATGGTGGCCAGGACCGCCGGCGCGTCGGGCGGAAACCGCAATGACGGATCGGCGATCAGTTCGGCGTGCGCCGCGATGTCCGAGGCCACCGCCGGCACGCCGGCGGCCATCGCCTCGATCACCGGCAGCGAGAACCCCTCGGCCAGCGAGGGCACGACGACGCACAGGGCCGACCCGTAGAGCGCGGCCAGTTCCTTATCCGCGATCCGTTCGGGCAACCGCACGAGGCCGGGGTTGCCGCCCGCCGCGGCCGCCACGGCCCGCATCGCCGCCTGCTGGGACGGCGGATAGGACCCGGTGATGACCAGCGGCACCGCGTGGGCCTGCAGCGGCGGACAGGCCGCATGGGCGCGCACCGCGCAGGCCACGTTCTTGCGCGCATCGGCGCCGCCGGCGACCAGCACGTGCGCGCGCGCCGTCCCTCCGGCGGCCGCCTCGAAGACCGGGGTGAGCGGGGCGCCGGTGACCACGACGTCGCGGCTGGGCACCGCGGTGAGTTCGGCCAGCCGCGCCGCCGAGGCCTGCGAGATCGGCGCGAACAGCGCGTAGCGCGCCAGCCAGGCCAGCGCGGTGTGGTAGTCGATGCGCGCGGCGGCATCGGCCAGATAGCGCCCGGGCGCGTCGAAGGGGATGAAGTCGTAGACGACCGCCGCGCTCAGCGCCGCGCGATCGAGCAGCCGCGCGACGAACAGCGGATCGTGCGTCATCGGCGACAACTCGACGAACCACGCCGGCCGGCCGGGCAGCACAGCCGCATAGGCGGTGGCGCGATGATCGTCGAACAGCGCATGCCAGCGCGGGGCCAGCGGCGGCAGCGCCGGGTCGTGCAGCGCGACCAGCCGCGCGCCAGCGGCGAGCGCCGGGGATGCGCGGGCGCCCTCGAGCAGGGCCGCGGCGTGCCGACCAATCCCGCGGTCGGCGAAGTTCGGGTCCTGCAGGCAACGGACGTCGACGACGACGTCCGCGGGCAGCCCGATCACAGGCGCAGCCGATCCGGGATGTCGAGCCCGAGGCGCAGCGGCACGCGCCACTCCTCGCTCTGCTCGCGCAGCACGCGGAAGCCGGCCCTGAGGTAGGTGGGCAAGGCCCGTGGATGGTCGGCGGTGCAGGTGTTGACCGTCATCACCCTGGCGCCGCGACGCCAGACCTCGTCAACGGCGTGGCGCAGGAAGGCGAACCCCATGCCGTGGCCGACGGCATGCGGCATCAGGCCGAAATAGCTGAGGTTCACACTGGGCCAGGGCAGCGTGTCCAGCTCGTAGAAGCCCTGGGCGCGGTCCTGGGCGTCACGCAGCACGTGGATCGATATGGCCGGATTGCGCAGCAGGGCCGCTAGTTGGTAGTCCGGCATGGCCCGGCGCAGCCACCAGACATGGGCCGCGCCGATCGGGTTGTAGAGCGACCGATAGGTCTCCACCGTGCAATAGGGCTCGGGCAGCACCCGCAGGCCCGGCGGCAAGGCCGGCGCCGCCTCGGCCGGCGGACGGTCCATCCGCAGGAAGGTGACGACCACGCCAACGCGCACGACTGGTTCCACGACCAAGGCTCCGGAAACGGAGGGAACCTAGGCCAGGTCGGCTCAGTCGTCGAGGAAGCTGCGGAGTTTCCGGCTGCGGCTGGGGTGTTTCAGTTTGCGCAGGGCCTTGGCCTCGATCTGGCGGA
>CAYWOW010000051.1:0-19449 GCA_964459005.1 uncultured Acetobacteraceae bacterium | reverse complement strand
CCGGGCTGACCGGCTGGGCGCAGGTGAACTATCCGTACGGGGCCTCGGTGGAGGATGCCCGCCGCAAGCTCAGCTACGATTTGTACTACGTGAAGAACTTTTCCATTCTTCTGGATATACTCATTCTCGCCCAGACCATCCGGGTTTTGTTCTGGCCGGGCGGAGTGCGATAGAGACTGATCTATTGAGGCGGCCAACGTCAGGGATGAACCATGAAAATAACCAGTGTCCGCGCCCACGTGCTCGAGGCCGCGTTGTCGCAGCCTTTCGCCAATTCCCAGGCCTGGAAAGACACCCGAACCGCCTTGATCGTCGAGATCGCAACCGACGACGGCCTGATCGGATGGGGCGAAAGCTACGGGCCGGCCGGGATGATCGCCGCCGCCGTCAAGGCGATCGCGCCGCGGCTCATCGGCCAGGACCCGCTGTGCACCGAGCGGTTGTGGCAGGAGATCTATTCGGGGCTGCGCGGCCATGGCCGCAAGGGTGTCGTCGTCGACGCCCTGAGCGGCATCGACATCGCGCTCTGGGATATCAAGGGCAAGCATTTGGGGCTGCCGGTGCACCGCCTCATGGGCGGACCCCTGCGCGAAACGGTGCAGGCCTATGCGACCGGCCTCTATCGGTTCAAATCGGGCGACCCGGTTGAATATCTGGCAGACGAGGCGGCGGGCTACGTCGCCGAGGGGTTCAAGGCGATCAAGCTCAAGATCGGCTTCGGCATCGAGGCGGATGTGCGCGCCACTCGCGCCGTGCGGCGGGCGATCGGCGACGACGTCACCCTGATGGTGGATGCGAACGAGGCCTACGACGCCGTCGCGGCGATCCGGCTGGGCCGGATGATCGAGGAATACGACATCGCCTGGTTCGAAGAGCCGGTGGCGCCGGAGGACCTGGATGGCTACCTCGCGGTGAAGGCGGCGCTCTCGATTCCGATCGCCGGCGGGGAATGCGAATTCACCCGCTACGGCTTCCGCGACCTGTTGGTGACCCACGCGCTGGACATCATCCAGCCCGACACCTGCGGCGCCGGCGGGCTCACCGAGTGCAAGAAGATCGCCGACATGGCGCTGGCCTTCGGGGTGCGCTGCAACCCGCATATCTGGGGAACCGGGCTCGCCATGGCGGCTTCCCTGCAACTGCTCGCGGTGCTGGCGCCCCATACGCCGCCCGCGCTCACCGTCGCCGAGCCGATGCTGGAGTTCGACCGCACCGAGCATCCGATCCGCCGGGCCGTGCTGACCGCGCCGATCGAGCATGCCGGAGGCGTTGTCCGGGTGCCGGACGGGCCGGGTCTCGGCATCGACGTCGATCGCGACGCGCTCGCCCGATTCGCCGTCCATTGATCCGATCCGCACGGCCAGGTTGACCTGGATCAATGCCGGTGTGCCGGGCAGTTGCGAACAATGACGCACCCGTCGGTTATATTGCGTTCGCGGAATCGTTGCGGACGAAAGTGTCTCCGCCGCTGTTTTCGGGCTTATCCGCCGGTCTACGAACAAGAAAAGGAAACGCCATCATGTCTTTGACGCGTCGCGGTGTGCTTTGCGGTTCGCTCGGCGCGGCCGCGGCCGGCCTGACGGCCCGGCGGGCGGCGGCGGCCGAACCGATTCGTTTCGGTTGGTTGACGGCTCTCACCGGGCCGAATTCGGCCCCCGGCATCGGATTTAACCGCGGCGTCGTCTACGCCGTGGACAAGATCAACGCCGCCGGCGGCATCAATGGCCGCATGGTCGAGATCGTTACCCGCGACACCCAGGGCGATCCCGCGAAGGCGGTGAATGCCGCCGTGGAACTCGCTTCCAACATCAAGGTGCATGCCACCTTCGGTCCCACCAACTCCGGCGAGTCGCTGGCCACCACGCCGATTCTCGCCCGCTCGAAGGTGCCCAGCCTGCAGGTGGTCCAGCTCGACCAGCTGATCGATCCGGCGAAGTATCCTAACGCCTTCCGCTTCGCGCCCAACAATTCGCAGTGGGACGATGCCAACCGGCACTACATCACCGACGTCCTGAAGGCGAAGAAGGTCGCGGTGATCGGCGACAACACGGGCTACGGCACCACGGCGACCGCCGTCTCGGTCGCCAGTTTCAGGCAGGCCGGCATTGACGTCGTCTACGATGCGGTGATCGATGCCAACGCCCAGGACACGTCGCCCAACCTGCTGCGCGCGCGGAGCGCCGGGGCGGAGGTGATCGCCTGCTGGAGCGACAGCACCGGGCTGAATGCCCGCATGATGAACGCGCGCGGGCAGATCGGCTGGGACGTGGCTTTCTGCGGACATCCATCGATGGGATCGGGCGATGTCGCCCACCTGCTCGAGAAGCCGTCGTACTGGGAAAAGGTCTACATCATCGGCTACCGCTCCTGCACCTTCGACGCCAGCGGCAAGCTGCCGGCGCGGACACAGGCGTTCATCGACGAGGTGAAGGGCAAGGTGCAACTGAACGACACCACGCTGTGGTGGGTGATGGCCGCGTGCGATGCCGTGCATCTGGTCACCGACGCCGTTGCCAAGACCGGATCGACCGACTCGGAAGCGATCATCGGCGCCTGGAACAAGTTGACGAACTGGCCGGGGCTGTTCGGCGACATCACCTTCACGCCGGACAAGCACAACGGCTATCCGACCAGCGAAGTGGTCATGTCGCTGGCCAACTCGGCGCACGACGGCGCCTTCACGCTGGCGCCCGGCTACGCCTGATACGATTCTGCAACTTCGCCGGGATGCCCATCCGGGGCATCCCGGATATCACCTGTCCAAGACCAAGAATACGACCCAGGAAACCCCATCATGTCCGTGACACGTCGCGGTGTTCTTTACGGTTCGCTGGGCGCGGCTGCGGCCGGACTGTCAACCCGGCGGGCGGCGGCGGCCGAGCCGATCCGGTTCGGCTGGCTGACCGCTCTCACGGGGGCGAATTCGGCCCCCGGGATCGGCTTCAATCGCGGGGTC
This sequence comes from uncultured Acetobacteraceae bacterium, assembly GCA_964459005.1. Taxonomy (GTDB): domain Bacteria; phylum Pseudomonadota; class Alphaproteobacteria; order Acetobacterales; family Acetobacteraceae; genus Rhodovastum. The sequence continues at coordinate 16,493 of CAYWOW010000051.1, read as the reverse complement.
GTCTATGCCGCGAACAAGATCAACGCCGCCGGCGGCGTCAACGGCCGCATGATCGACGTCATCACCCGGGACACCCAGGGCGACCCCGCGAAGGCGGTGAACGCCACCGTGGAACTGGCTTCGAACGTCAAGGTGCATGCCGTCTTCGGCCCCATCAACTCCGGTGAATCGCTCGCCACCACGCCGATTTTTGCCCGCTCCAAGGTGCCCAGCCTGTGCATCTGCGTGGTCGACAGCCTGATCGATCCGGTGAAATACCCGAACGCATTCCGGCTGGCCTGCAATATTTCGCAGTGGGACGATGCCAACCGCCGTTACTGCCTCGACATCCTGAAGGCGAAGAAGATCGCGGTGCTCGGCGACAACACGGGCTACGGCACCACGGCGGTCGGCGTTTCGGTCGCCAATTTCAGGAAGGCCGGCGCCGAGGTCGTCTACGACGCGTTGATCGACGCCGACGCCCAGGACGTTTCCCCCAATATGCTGCGCGCGCGCAGCGCCGGGGCGGAAGTGGTCACGGTCTGGAGCAACAGCACCGGCCTCGATGCCCGGATGATGAACGCGCGCGGGCGGATCGGCTGGGATGTCGCGCTGTCCGGCCATCCGTCCATGGGGTCGGGCGACGTCGCCCGTCTGCTGGAGAAGCCGTCGTACTGGGAGAAGGTTTATGTCCCGGGCTACCGGTCCTGTAGTTTCGACGCCAACGGCAAGTTACCGGCGCGCACGCAGGCCTTCGTCGACGAGGTGAAGGGCAAGGTCGAACTGGCTGACATCTCGCTCTGGTGGGTGGTGGTCGGGGTCGATGCCGTGAACCTGGTTGCCGAAGCCATTGCCAAGACCGGATCGAGCGATTCGGACGCGATCATCGGCTACTGGAACCACCTGACGAAATGGCCGGGGCTGTTCGGCGACTTCACGTTCACGCCGGAGGAACACAACGGCTATCCGACCGACGAAGTGGTCATGTCGGTGGCCAACTCGGCGCGCGACGGGGCGCTCAATTTCGCGCCGGGCTACGCCTGACGCCGCGACCGGTCATTGCATTCGGTTTGGCGTTGGGGGGTGTCACCGCACCTTGATCTGGATCAATGCCGGTGCGGGGGGTAGTTGGGAAAAACAACCGGCACAGGTGAGGTGAGGACAGGGACAGCATCGAGACGGGAGTGGAATGTCGTTGCCGGTTTGCGCTTCATGCGTGCGGCATGCGTAGGCAGGTGGAGGAACGTCAAGGCGGCTATCCTGTAGCGGGCCCATCTGCTATAGGTTTTCCCGACAATTCAGCGTGCGTATGTTGCTGAACCCGGTGAGGCGGTGCCTCCGCAATGTCGATCGTGTTGCTTTGACGAATGAGTCGCGGACGCAGAAGTCTTAGTCGCTATTTCCTGGCTTACGGCGCGGTTTACGAACAAGAAAAGGAAACGCCATCATGTCTGTGACACGTCGCGGTGTTCTTTATAGTTCGCTCGGAGCGGCTGCGGCCGGACTGTCGGCCCGGCGCGCGGCGGCAGCGCCCGAACCGATTCGTTTCGGATGGCTAACGGCCCTGACCGGAGCGAATTCGGCGCCGGGCGTCGGCTTCAACCGAGGCGTCGTCTATGCCGCCAACAAGATCAACGCCGCCGGCGGGGTGAACGGGCGGATGATCGAGGTCATCACCCGCGACAGCTCGGGCGATCCGGCGAAGGCAGTGAACGCCGCAGTGGACCTGGCTTCCAACCAGAAGGTCCACGCCGTCTTCGGCCCCGTGAATTCCGGCGAATCGCTCGCCACTACCCCGATCTTCACGCGCTTCAAGATCCCCAGCCTCGGCATCTGCGTCGTCGATTCGCTGATCGACCCCGAGAAGTTCCCGAACGCTTTCCGGCTGTCCCCGAATATCTCGCAGTGGGACGCCTCCGTTCACCATTACCTCCTCAACGTCCTGAAGGTGAAGAAGATCGCGGTGCTCGGCGACAACACGGGCTACGGCACCACGGCGACCGCGTATTCGGTCGACGCCTTCAAGAAAGACGGCGCCGATGTCGTCTACAGCGAAGTGATCGATGCCAACGCGCAGGACGTCGCACCCAACCTGCTGCATGCGCGCGATGCCGGGGCGCAGGCGATCGCCTGCTGGAGCGATTCGACTGGTCTGGATGCCCGCATAATGAACGCACGCGGGCAGATCGGCTGGGACGTCGTCATCGCGGGCCATCCCGCCCTGGGTTCGGGCGACGTGGCGCATCTACTCGAGAAGCCGGAGTACTGGAACAAGGTGTATACAGTCGGCTACCACTCGTGCAGCTATGACGCCACCGGCAAGCTACCGCCTGCCATGGCGGCGTTCGTTGACGAGGTGAAGGGCAAGGTCGAGTTGCAGGACACGCTGTTGTGGTGGGTGACCGCGGCGGTCGATGCGGTGACCCTGGTTGCCGAGGCGGTCAGCAAGACCGGATCGAGCGATTCGGACAAGATCATCGCCTACTGGAACGGGCTCTCAAAGTGGCCGGGCCTGTACGGCACCTACCACTTCACGCCGAACGAGCACAACGGCTATCCGACCGACGACGTGGTCATGTCGGCCGCCAACTCAAGCCGCAACGGCGCCATGAACCTGGCCCCCGGCTACGTCTGATGGTTGAATCGATACTTTCGTATGGTCTGGCGATGGGCGCGGCGTACGCGCTCATCGCCGTGGCCTACAACGTGATGTTCAGCACCTCGCGGGTGTTCAGCTTTACCGCGGGGGCGCTCGGTATGCTGGGCGGCGTGTGCGGCGCCCTGTTCATCGACCGGCTCGGCCTGCCCGGAGTGGTCGGACTGTTCGCCACCCTGGCTTTCTGCGCGGTGGTCGGCGTCGTCACCGAGTTCGTGGCGGTGCGGCCGGTGTTGCGCAGCCTGGACCAGCACCTCTACGTGCTCTCGACGCTGGCGCTGTGCCTGATGATCCAGCAATTCACGGCGATCGAATGGAGCACCGTGCCGCAGCCGTTCCCCCAGCTCATTCCGGTGGATCTGTTGGGCATCCGCGAACGGTTCTGGATGCCGCTGGTCGCCTGTCTGCTCGTTGTCGGTGGGCTGGAGTTGCTTTACCGGCACAGCATGATCGGGCGCGCTTTCCTCGCCATTTCCGAGGATAATTTCGCCGCCCGCGCGCTCGGGTTGCCGGAACGCGGGCTGCGGGTTGCGAGCTACGCGTTGGCCGGCGCGATCGGCGGGCTGGCCGGGTTCGCCAGTGGCGGCATCATGCTCGCCTTCTTCGCCAACGTCTCGCCGTTCAACTTCTATGGCTTCATCCCGGTGGCGCTTGGCAGCATCGGCAACAACCGCGGCGCGATCGTGGCCGGCATCGCGCTCGGGCTGTTCCAGCAGGCCGCGAACTTCCTGGTGGGCGGTGTGTTTTCCTCGGTCGCCGTGTTCAGCGTGTTCATCGTGGCGCTGTTGATCGTGCCGCAAGGCCTGTTCGGCACACCGCCGGCGAGGCGGGTCTGATGTCGCAGGTCGTGTTGCGGGATACAGCAAGCGGAATGCCGCGACCGGCGCCGCTGCAGTTCGTTCGCAAGCTGGCGCCGTTTGTCGGGCTGTTCGGGCTGGCCTGCCTGCTGCCGCTGACCGACAACGCCTATTTCGGGCTGATCATTGGCCGTGCCGCCGTCTACTGGGTGCTGGTTTCGGGCCTCAATCTGGTGGTCGGGTTCGCCGGCCAGATCGCCATCGGCTGGGGCGTCGCGCTGCTGGCGCTGGGCGCCTATGTCACCAGCGTGCTCACCGCGGGCACCGCCTTCGCGCCCGTGTCGCCCTACCTCGCGTTGGCGGCGGCGGGTGTCATCGGGGCGATCGCGAGTGTGCTGATCGGCCTGCCGGCACTGCGGCTGCGGGCGTTCTATTTCGCCGTGACGACGATCGGCTTCGCGACCATCGTGACGCAGATCGCGATGGCCTGGCAGAGCGTCACCGGCGGCGGGATCGGCGTCGTCGGGCCGACCTTCGGCGGTCCGTTTGGCTCGACCTGGGGATTTTACTACTTCTGTCTGGCGGCTGCCGCGCTGTGCACCTGGCTCAGCGCGAACATCGGGGCCAGCCGGTTCGGACGGGCGCTGCTGGCGATCCGCGATGCCGAAGTCGCCGCCGAGGCGAGCGGCATCTCCAAGCCGGTCATGCTCACCCTCATCTTTCTTTTCGCCGGAGCGACCGGCGGGATCTCCGGGGGCCTGTTCGCCTCGCTGCAGACCTACATCACGCCCGACGCCTTCACGATCGATCTTTCGATCCTGTTCTTCATCGCGATCCTGATCGGCGGCCGGGGCTCCATCATCGGCCCGCTGTTCTCGACCGTCCTGCTCACCCTGTTGCCCGAGGTGGCGGCGCCGCTGGCGGCCTGGGCCACGTTCCTCTATGCCGCGCTGCTGCTGGCGATCGTGCTGCTGGTGCCCGGCGGCTTCGCCAACCTGTTCGATTTCAAGAACCGCAAGCCGCTGGAAACCGGACGGATCATCAGGCCGAACGAGGAGATCCTGCCTGGGCTGTTGGCGGCCACCAAGGCGCCGGGATCGATCGACGTCGAGGATGTGGTTCTGAGCTTTGGCGGCGTGCGCGCGATCGACGGCCTCAGCCTGGCCATCACGCCGGGCGAGGTGCATGGACTGATCGGCCCGAACGGTTCCGGCAAGACGACGGTGCTCAACGTCATATCAGGCTTCTACCGGCCCGATTCCGGCACGGTCCGGCTGCACGGGGCGGCGCTCCCGGCCGGGGCGCCGCAGACCCGGGCCGGCATCGGCATCGCCCGCACCTTCCAGACGCCGCGTATCGTTGGCGAAGCCTCGGTGCTCGCCAACGTGATGATCGGCGGCACCGTGCGGGGGCGATCCACCTTCATCGAGACCGTCCTGAGCCTTGGGCGGTACCGGCGTGAGGAAAGGGAGTTTCGCGAACGGGCCATGCTCGCCCTTGCGGCCGTGGGGCTGGAGCGCCTGGCGGACGTGCGCACCGACCGGCTGCAGCACAGCGAACTTCGCTTCGTCGAGATTGCCCGTGCGCTGATGGCCGATCCGGCCTTCCTGCTGCTCGACGAACCGGCCGCCGGGCTGGCGGGCGATGAGATCCAGCTGCTGGGGTCGTTGATCACCGCGATCAGCCGGATCGGCATCGGCGTCCTGCTGGTCGAGCATCACACGGACCTCGTCTTCGATATCTGCGAACAAGTGACCGTGCTCAACCTGGGCCGGACCCTCGCCAAGGGGACTCCGGCCGAGATCATGGCGCACCAGGATGTCATCGATGCCTATCTCGGGGGCTGAGCCGTTGCTTGTCGTGGCCGGGCTGACGGCCGGCTACGGCAAACTGCGCGTGTTGCACGGTGTCGACATCACGGTCGGCCGGGGTGAGCTGGTTGCCATCCTGGGGCCGAACGGCGCGGGCAAGAGCACCCTGCTCTGCACCATTGCTGGCCTGCTGGCCAAGCAGGCCGGGAGCGTGGTGTTCGACGGCCGCGACCTCGCTGGCCTCGGCGCCAAGGATACGGTGCGGCTGGGGATCGGACACGTCATCCAGGACCACCGTATTTTCACCCATCTGAGCGTGCAGGATAATCTGCTGCTCGCCGGCTACGACCTGCCGCGCGACGCGCACCTTGCCCGCATCGAGGAAGTCTATTCGCTGTTCCCCGAGATTGCCGCCAAGCGGCACCAGCCCGGCGCGGCGCTGTCGGGCGGGCAGCAGCAGATGCTCGCGGTAGCGCAAGGGGTGGTTCGCCGACCCAAGCTGCTGATGCTCGACGAGCCTTCCGCCGGGTTGTCGCCGGTGCTGGTCGATCGCGTGCTGGCGGTGGCCACCGCATTGCGGGCCGACGGCACATCGGTGCTGCTGGTGGAGCAGGCCGTGCAGAAGTCGCTGACTTTCGCCGATCGCCTCTATGCCCTGGCGGGCGGGCACATCGTGCTCGAGGCCGTGACCTCCGAGCCTGACCTGCCGCATCGGCTCAAGCAGGCCTATTTCGGCCAGACCCAGACCGCCTCCTGACCCGACGCGTCTTCCCACACCCGCCCGGCGCATCTAGGCTGGGGCGGTGTGGCGAAGCACGGGAGGGATGTCGTGGAACAAGGCGCTGTGGCGGAGGACTTCACCTACGAGCCGGTCGCCGGGTGGGCGAAGCTGCCGGCGGGCTGGTCATTCAAGGAAATCGGCGGCGTCGGCACCGACCGCCATGACAACGTCTATGTCTTCAACCGCGGCGAGCACCCGATGATGGTGTTCGACCGCGACGGCAATTTCCTGCGCTCCTGGGGCGAGGGCGTGTTTCCGCGCGCGCACGGCGTGCACATGGGCCCCGACGACACGATCTGGCTGACCGACGACGCCGACCATACGGTCCGCCAGTGCACGCTCGACGGGCGGGTGCTGCTGACCATCGGCATTCCGGGCCAGCCCTCGGCCTACATGAGCGGCCTGCCGTTCCACCGCTGCACCCACACCGCGCTGTCGCCGAAGGGCGAGATCTACGTTGCCGACGGCTATGGCAATGCCTGCGTCCACAAGTTCGCCCCGAACGGCAAGCTGCTGAAGTCCTGGGGCACGCCGGGCAGCGACCCCGGCGAGTTCAACATCGTGCACAACATCGTCTGCGACGACGATGGCTGGGTCTATGTCGCCGACCGCGAGAACCACCGGGTCCAGGTGTTCGACGGCGAGGGCCGCTACGAGACCCAGTGGAACAACCTGCACCGGCCCTGCGGCCTGTTCATGACGGGCGGGCGCTGCCCGTTCTGCTTCGTCGGCGAGCTTGGCCCGGTGATGCCGGTGAACCGCGACGTGCCCAACCTGGGGCCGCGTATTTCCATCCTCGACCGCACCGGCAAGCGTCTGGGCCGGTTCGGCAGCCGCGCCGACTTCATGGCGCCGCACGGCCTTGCCGTGGACAGCCACGGCGACCTCTACGTCGGCGAGGTGTCGTGGACCCAGTGGCCGCAAATCCATCCGGACGAGCCGAGGCCGGCCGACCTGCGCAGCCTGCAGAAATTCCGCCGCGTCCGGGCAACCAAGTAAAGGAAGGCGGGGGCTCTCTCAACGGCGATTACCGACCAATCGGCGAGGCTGCTGGAGTGGTTTGTGGACAGCATCGTTGCATTTTCCATCGCCGAAGTGTTCGCCGGCGGCAGACCGGCCTGGGCAGTCAACGATGCCGTCAACGCAATAAATCCCAGTGCATAACCGGGGAGAAATTCCGATGGCAAAGAAAATGCTGGTGGTCAGCGCGCATGGTGCGGATTTCTGCACGCGGGCTGGTGGCACGTTGATCAAATACGCCGAGGCCGGATGGGACGTCACCGTCCTCGCTTTGACCTTTGGCGAGCGTGGCGAATCCGGCGGTTACTGGAAGGCCAATCCGCACGGGACCGTGGAGGCCTGCAAGGAGGTCCGCCGCAAGGAAGCCACCGCGGCAGCCCAGTACATGGGCTTGACCATAGAGTTCCTCGACTACAACGACTATCCGCTGGAAATGGGCGTCGATCGCGTGCGCGATCTGACCCGGCGCATCCTTCAGATGCGTCCCGATATCGTGCTGACCCACTGGCTGGAAGACCCCCTCAACGGCGACCATGCCGTTGCCGCCGCCGCGGTCATTCGGGCCCTGAGCAGCGCCGGCATGCTGGGCGCGTTGCCCGATACCCCCGCGCACTTCCTCCCGGACATCTATCTCTTTGAAAGCACGGTCCCCAACTCGGAATTCAACAACTTCAAGATGGATACCTATATCGACATCACCCCGGTGTTCGAGCGCAAGATCGAGGCGATCCGCCGGTTCGCCTGTCAGCCCCAGTTGGTCGACTACTATACGCGCTTCGGTCAGCATCGTGGTTTCCAGGCCAGCGACTGGGCTCGCCAACCCGTCAAATTTGCCGAAGGCTTCAAGCGCTATAACCCCTGGGTCGGTCCCGAATTCCCGCTCATTCAGCGCTGATTGCGCCCTGGTTCGTCGCCCCTCGCCGCCGCGCGCGGCGCCGCATCCTGACGGAGACAGCTCAGGTTAAGGAAACCGCCGATGCCCGCAATGACGCCGACAACACCGCGGTTGCGAACCATCCAACGCACCGCGTTGGCCCTGCTGGTTATCAGCGGCGCGGTCAACACCATCGACCGGGCCGCCCTGGCGGTCGCCAATCCGCTGATCCGCCACGACCTCGGCTTGTCGATCGCTCAGATGGGCGCCCTGCTGTCGGCCTTCCTGTGGGCCTATGCCTTCGCGCAACTGCCGGTCGGCGCGCTGATCGACCGGCTCGGGCCGAGGAAACTGCTGGCCTGGGGGATGATCATCTGGTCCGGCGCGCAGGCGCTGTGCGGCTTCGTCACCGGCACCGGGCAGTTCTTCGCCGCCCGCATGCTGCTCGGCATCGGCGAGGCGCCGCAGTTTCCGTCCGCCGGCCGCGTCGTGCGCGACTGGTTCGCGGTGCGCCACCGCGGGGTCGCCACCGGCATTTTCGCCTGCGCCTCGACGCTCGGAACCGGGTTGGCCGCGCCGCTGCTCACCTGGCTGATGCTGTCCTTCGGCTGGCGCTGGATGTTCATCGTCATGGGCATCTTCGGAATCATCGTCGGCGTGGTGTGGTACGTGCTGTATCGCGGCCCGGAGCAGGTCGCGCTGACGGATGAGGAGCAGGCCTACCGCTCCGAGGGCGAGCAGGCCGTCGAGATCAAGCAGATCACCTTCCGCGAGTGGGGCGGGCTGTTCGGCTCGCGCACGACCTGGGGCCTGCTGCTGGGCTTCTTCGGCGTGATCTACGTGCAATGGCTGTTTTACGCCTGGCTGCCCGGCTACCTGGAGATCGAGCGCCACATGAGCGTGTTCCGAACCGGGTTCGCCGCCGCGATCCCCTACGTGTTCGCGGTGCTGGGAGCCCTGTCGGCGGGTTACATCGTGGACTGGCTGGCACGGCGGGGCGTCGGGCCGATCAATGCCCGCAAGCTGCCGGTGTGCGCAATGATGGTGATCGAGACGGTGTTCGTCATCGTCGCCGCCCTGGTGCCGGACAATTCGCTGGCGATCGCCTGCCTGTCGGTGGCGCTGTTCTGCGGCGCAGCGGCGACGACCTATGGCTGGGCGCTGGTGACCGTGGTCGCGCCGGCGAAGTGCACGGGCTCACTGGGGTCGCTGCAGAATTTCGGCGGCTATCTCGGCGGCTCGCTGGCGCCGTTGATCACCGGATTCATCGTGCAGGGAACGGGATCGTTCGTGCCGGCCCTGTTCACCGGGGCCGCGATGGCGCTGTTCGCCGGCGTCGCGTACTTCGCGTTGATCCGTGGCCCGATCGTGCTTCGCGTACGCGCCTCGGCCGCTACCATGGCGTAGCGCCGCCTTCCTTCTATTTCCTTCAGTCCGCCGCCGCGGATTGCGGCATCATGCGGCTGCGCACGGCGGCGCCGAAGGCCTCGAGGATGCGGCGCGACATCGGGTTGCGTTCCCAATCGTATTCCGGGTGCCACTGCACGCCGACGGCCAGCCCCGGGGCAGCGGTGGCGCGAATCGCCTCGATAGTGCCGTCCGGTGCCGTCGCCTCGGCCACCAGGCCGGGGGCGAGTTGGTTGATGCCCTCATTGTGCAGCGAGTTGACCGTGATTTCGGTGGCGCCGACCACCCGGTGCAGCCAGCTTCCCTTGACGATGCTCAGGCCGTGCGCCTTGGCCGTGCGGACTCGCGGGTTGGGCTGCATCGGCGTCGAGTGGTCCATGCGGCCGGGCAGGTCCTGCAGGCGCTGGTGCAGGGAGCCGCCCATGGCGACGTTGAACTCCTGCAGCCCGCGGCAGACCGCCAGCAGCGGCACCCCGGCGGCCACCGCCCCGCGGATCAGCGGCAGGGTGACGGCGTCGCGCATCGGGTCCTCGGGTGTGCCCTCGGCGTGTTCCGGGCCGTGGTAGAGTTCGGGCTGCACGTTGGACCGGCTGCCCGTCAGGATGATGCCGTCCAGCCGGGCCAGCAGGGTGGCGATGTCGGCGTGTCCCCCGTTGGCCGGCAGCAGCACCGGCACGCCGCCCACCACCAGGTCGGTGGCGCGCACATAGGTGTCCGAAGCGGCATGGTTCGGCATGCCGTAGGTGCCGAACAGCTTGGTGCAGCAGGAGATGCCGATCAGCGGTTTCATGGTGACGAACATCATCGGAGAAAATGGCGACAAAATGAAGTCATCGATGCAAAATTGCATCTGACCAGCCATGCGCCGCCGGCGGCTGTTGCCGCCGCGCCACTATCCGCCGCCGTTGCCGCTGCCGGTCCCGGGGGTGAAGACGAACAGTTTCTGGTCGAAGGTGCCGCCGAGCTCGACGTCGAACAGCGTCACCCGGGTTTCCTGGTGCTGCGCGTCCACCACCGACCATTGCCGCAGCGCCAGCGGGTTGTCGGCGAACACCAGCGTCAGGCTGCCGTCGTCCGGCGAGCCCGTCCGCACCATGCTCACCTGGAGCTGGCCGGGCAGGCGGCTGACGGAGGTCACCGTCACGTCGCCGGCAAGGTGCAGGTTGTCGCGCAGCAGCAGGCCGAGCGGGGTGGAGTCGAGCGGCAGGTTGGTGGTCTGGTTGATCTGGCTGTCGTGAAAGAAGAACAGCCCGAAGCCGGCCACCATCAGCAGCGGACTGGGCGGGTCATACTGGAAGCGCATGCGGCCCGGCCGCTGCATCCAGGCGACGCCCCCGGCGGTGCTGCCGTCCGGTGCCACCTGAAGGAAGCGCGCCTTCAGTGTGTGCAGCCCGTTCATGTAGGCCTCGATGCGGGCGATGTCGGCGCGGTCGGCGGCCGACAGCGGGGCGGGGGCGACGGCGGCGCGCGCCGCGCCAGCGCCGAACAACAGCGGGGCGAGCAGCGGCAGCGCTATGAAGGTGCGTCGGTTCATGCCCTCGATGTGGCGCGCCTCGGGGTGAAAATCAAAGCCTCGCTCCGCATGGGCCTCATTCCGCCGCCGCCGGAGCCGGCTGGCCGGCGGCCAGCGCCCACAGTTCCGGGTGCAGTTCCTCCGGCCGGTCGGGGAAGAACAGCGCGCACAGCAGAATGGCCACCGCGAAGCAGGCGAGCACCAGGATGGCGGATTCCAGGTTGCCGGTGCGCTCGTGCAGGATGCTGACCATCGGGGCGGCGGCCGCGCTGCCCAGGAAGCCGACGAAGAAGCGGATTGAATACATCCGTGTGCGCAACTCGGGGCAGATGTAGCGCGCGGCCATGGTCTCGTTCACCGTCACCTGGCCGAACACCGCGACGGCGACCAGCCCGGCCACCAGCACCAGCACCCAGCCCCGGGCGAAGGCGAGTGCGAACAGGGCCGGCGCCAGCAACAATCCAAGCGGCAGGAAAACACGTTTCAGCGTGATGCGGTCGATCATCCGGCCCACCGTGATCTGGGTCAGCGCGCCGCACAGGGTGGCGGCGGTGGCGGCGATGCCGGCCAGCCACACCAGCGCGGGATCGTCGGTCAGCCGCTCCTGCATCAGCGCCGGGATGAGGATGGTGAAGGTGTTGAACACCAGGCCGGAGACCGCCGCGATCACCAGCAGCACGACGACGGCCCGGCGCACCAGGTGGCGCGGGATGTCGGGAAACGGCTTACCCGCGAGGCGCCGGTGGCCGTCCACCGAGGGCAGGCGCAGCCAGGCCAGCCCGAGCGCGACCAGGATCAGGCCGGGGATGACGAAGGCCCAGCGCCAGCCGAACTGGACCGCCAGGAAGGCGGTGATCATCGGCGCGGTGGATACGCCGACATTGCCGAAGACGCCGTTCAGCCCGATTGCCTGGCCCGGCTTGTCGCCGGCCACGTCCACCAGCAGGGCGGTGCCGACCGGGTGGTAAATGGCCGCGAACAGACCGGCCCCGGCAAGCGCCGCGCCCAGAGCCAGCGGCGTCCGCGTCATGCCGGTCAGCGCCAGGCAGATGCCGGTGCCGAAGAAGAAGATCGCCATCAGCGCGTGCCGGCCCAGCCGCGCGGCGAGCCAACCCTGCGGCAACGAGAACAGGCCGTAGAGGATGAAGCCGCCGGTCGCCAGTTTCAGCACCGCCCCGTAATCGGTGCCGAAGTCGCCCTGGCGGGCCACGATGGTCAGCACCGCGGTCGGCAGGATGAGCAGGGAGTAATGGGTCAGCCCGTGCGCGGCGTTGATGAAGCATTTCACCAGTCGCGTGGCGGTGGGCCCAAGGGGGGCGGCGGGGGCGGGCATGGACGGCCTTTTCGAAGTGAGCGTCGGCAAGCGTAGCGCGATCGGTATCCGCGATGCCATCACGTAACTGCACGCGGTCGCGGCCGATCGCGCAGCGCGGGTCGTTATCGGACCATCCTGCGCATCCGCGGGTCCAACGCGTCGCGCAGGCCATCGCCCAGCAGGTTCAGCCCGAGCACCAGCATGGCGATCGCCACCCCTGGGCACAGCATGACCCAGGGCGCCTCCACCATGGCGTCGCGGCCGTCGGCGATGATCGAGCCGAGGGTGGGGGCGGGCGGCGGCGGGCCGACGCCGACGAAGCTCAGCACCGCCTCGGCCAGGATGGCGACGGCGAAGACGTAGGTCTGCTGCACCACCAGCGGCGCCGTGCAGGCCGGCAGGATGTGGCGGGCCAGGATGCGCGGCGTGCGCGCGCCGATGGCGTGGGCTGCCTCCACGTAGTCCTGGGCGCGCGCCACCAGCACCGCGCCGCGCATCACCCAAACTGCGCAGTCCGGGTGTGGCATCCAGCAGCCAAGGTTACCAGTCCACTGCCTTCTTGGGGGTAGCGTCAGAGGAAGGGGTGGAACTCCGCTGAAATTGCCCCTCTGGACCAGCCTGTCGCATCCCGCGATGACCGGTCGCGATCATACAATTCGGATCGCGTTATCCGTGACCAGGGCGCCGAGACTGGTGACGGTGCTGCCCAGCCCCTGCAACACGGCAATCGCGCTGCCGCCGCCGTAGCCGGTCGGGTCGAAATTGACCACTGCATTGGCGCCCTGATCAACGATCGTCACGTAATTTCCCAGCGCCGCGACGTTGCCATTCAGATTGATGCTCGCCGCGCTCAGCACGGCACTGAAATCCAGGACATCCGTGCTCGGATTGAAGCCGGACACCTGGTCCACGCCGCCCGTGTGCAGCATGAGCGTATCGTCGCTGGTGCCGGGCAGAAACTGGATCGTGTAGCTGCCAATGCCGGGATCAGTTAGCAGATTCGAACCGGTGATGGCGATGACATCGGGATTGGCCCCAGCGCCCGACGGGAACTCCTGCGTCAGTTGAGGGCCGTAGGTGACGGTTCCGTTTGCCGCCGCCTGAAGGAAGGCATCGGCGGAGGAGGCGTACTGACCGATGGCGTTGGTCTGGCCGGCGTACAGCAGGTAGCCATACATGCCGCTCATGATCTGGATGGGGGTGGCGGCGTGGCCGCCACCGCTCAGCAGCGCGCTGAGGCCGGGGATGTCGTTCAGCAGATTCTGCAAGTTGGCCGCGCTCGGCGCAAATCCGAACTCCTGCTGATACACGCTCTCGATGAAGGTCGTATAGCCGCCCGTGGTGCCCGTCGCGTCCGCGTCGTACTGGCTATAGAAAGTCGACGTTGGATCGGCGCCCCAGTTGGTGGCCAGAATGGTCCAGACGTTGGCGTCCGAATAACCGAGGTTATGCAGCTCGGCGGCGGTTTCGTACGGAGTGCCGCTGGTGGCCGTCGCGACGGTGGTCAGCAAGCCGCTGGTGGGCGTCGCACCGTAGAACGCGTCGATCGTCACCAGCGCGGCGAGAGTCGTATACATCGTCTGGTCGATGCTGATTAACGAAGACACGTAATTGCCGACTGTCAACGTGCCCGCGTTGATCTGGGCTGCCTCTGTGGTGGCGTAGGTGCCGGTCGCGCCGCCGGGCGGTGCGACGCGCAGGATGGCCTGGTAATACGCGGCGACATCGGCACCAGTAGTGGTGGAACTCTCGATCGCGACTACAAAGGACCCGGAGACCGAGTTGTCGGCCGGGTCGGTTACGACGAGGGCAATCGCATCCGACGTGGCAACGGTGCCATTCTCCTGATAGGTGATCAGTCTGTTGTTGACGTCGGCCTGGGTGAACTGCGTGGTCGCCACCGAATTCTTCAGCACCGTGCCGTCCGACGGCCCGCTCGTCACCGTGTAGGTCAACTGCGACGCCGTATAATCGGGATCGGTGACGCTCAGATCGCTCGACGAGATGATCCCGGTCCCGGCAATCGACACGGTCAGCGGGTTGTCATTGACGAAGACCGGCGGCGGCGTGTTGGCCGCGGCGGTGATGACGATCCGAAAGGACCCGCCGACCGAGCCGCCGACCGGGTCCGTTACGACGAGGGCAATCGCATCCGACGTGGCAACGGTGCCATTCTCCTGATAGGTGATCAGCCCGCTGTTGATGTCGGCCTGGGTGAACTGCGTGGTCGCCACCAGATTCTTCAGCACCGTGCCGTCCGACGGCCCGCTCGTCACCGTGTAGGTCAACTGCGACGCCGTATAATCGGGATCGGTGACGCTCAGATCGCTCGACGAGATGATCCCGGTCCCGGCAATCGACACGGTCAGCGGGTTGTCATTGACGAAGACCGGCGGCGGCGTATTGGCCGCGGCGGTGATGACGATCGGAAAGGACCCGCTGACCGAGCCGCCGACCGGGTCCGTTACGACGAGGGAAATCGCATCCGACGTGGCAACGGTGCCATTCTCGTGGTAGGTGATCAGCCCGCTGTTGATGTCGGCCTGGGTGAACTGCGTGGTCGCCACCAGATTCTTCAGCACCGTGCCGTCCGACGGCCCGCTCGTCACCGTGTAGGTCAACTGCGACGCCGTATAATCGGGATCGGTGACGCTCAGATCGCTCGACGAGATGATCCCGGTCCCGGCGACCGACACGGTCAGCGGGTTGTCATTGACGAAGACCGGCGCGCTGGTCCCTCCGGCGATGGTCAGCGCCGTGCTGAGTTGCAGGGTGGCCAGGCCGTTGGTGTAGGTGGTGAACCCGCCCGAAGTCGTGCCGGTGACCCATCCGGTACCGAGCATCGTAACCGTGTCGCCGGCATTGCCTTCCACCTTCAGGGTGTGGGAGGTGACGGATACGTTCAGCACGTCCGCCGCCGACACCGCCAGAGCATTGTTGCCGGTGCCGGCAAGGTTGATAACCTCGATGTTCTGGATACGGTTGCCGAACGAGCCGAGGTCCAGGGTCAGGCCGGAGGACGTCAGCGCCAGCGTGTTCGTCCCGGCGCCACCGTTAATGCTGGAGAACGCCAGATCGGAGACGTTGAACACGTCGTTGCCGGCGCCGCCGATCAGTACGTCGGCCCCGGTGCCGGCATCGATGATGACAGAGTGCGCCGCCGAGAGGGCCGCGGCGTTTACCGTGTCGCCGGAATTGCCGTCCTGGACGGTAATCGTTCCCCCCGGGAGATCTGCGAAATTCGCGTTCGTCAGAGTCAGATTATTCGCGGCGCCATTCGCCAGTTGGTAGATCTGGAACCCGCCAACGCCAGGCGCATTGATTATCCCGGTGGTCGTCAGCACCAGCTCGTTGCCGGTGCCATTGAAACTGGTCAGGCCGCCCAGGATGGAGTCCGCGTTGACCGCGGCGGCCGCGACGGACACGATGTTGTTGCCGGACCCGGTATGAACAGTATCCGCGGCGCCGGTCCCGAGCGCGATCGTGTTGCCGCCCGTGCCGACAATGATCGTATCCCCGACGCCATTGCCGACGGTGATTGTGCTGTTGCCATTGCCGGTGGTCACCTGGTCGAAGCCGCTTCCGAGCTTGACTGTGTCGTTTCCGTTGCCCGTGGTTACGATGTTCAAACCATCACCGGCCAGCACCGCATCCGGACCATCGCCCAGGACGACCGTGTTGTTGCCGCTGGTCAAGGTGACGGTATCAGCACCCGCACCCGTTGAGGTTATGCTGTTGTTGCCGGAGCCTGCCGTGATCTGATCGGTGCCGTCGCCAACGGTCAGGGTGTTGTTGCCGTTGCCGAGCGTAAACTGGTCATTGCCGTTGCCGAGGGTCACCGTGTTGTTGCCGTTGGCCCCGTCAATAACATAATTGTCATCACCGAGCGTTATCGTGTTGTCAATATTGCCTAAATTGATGACCTGCGTTGCCATTTTCGCCACCCGCCCTGTATCATTGTTTTCACGCGCCGCACAGCCTGTACAGAAAGCACAACAAAGCCATCTGCGACCAATCCGTCACAGCGCCGCATTGGCTCCAGAAACTTCACAAACGGATAGCATCTGGATTCAACCACCGGGAGACTCGGAAACTACTTAGTGGACTGACGCTCCCGGTGCGGTTCTAGGCCGTCGCTGCGCCAGACGTGCTTCTGCGGGCTGTTCCGATCCGCCACCACCACTTCCAGACGAATACGGTTGGCGGCGTTTACCTCAATCATAAAGCCGGTGCGTATCCCCCAGACTCGAACGTCAGGCGCAACACTGGAGTTCCCAATCGGACGCTTCCGTCAGGTTCTATCCACGAGCAGCGGGGTCCAGGGCGGAGACTTGGCCTCA
>CAYWOW010000050.1:0-19732 GCA_964459005.1 uncultured Acetobacteraceae bacterium | reverse complement strand
TGGCCTACCTGGTGGAGTGGACGGGCGGCTGGGAAGGCGCCCTGCTCGGCGTCGCGCTCGCGGGCGGAGCCGGCGCGGTGCTGTGGCTCCTGGTCCACCCGCAACGGCCGTTGCGCGGGCTGACCGCCTGAGCCACTGGCTCGTCAGGCCGCTCGCCGGCGCCGCCTCACGACACCACCCCGGTCGCGCGCTCGCACACCTCCCGCGCCGCCCGTGCCGCCGGCAGCGCCGCCGCCTCCAGCGCCGCCGCGGCCTCGCGCAGCGCCGCGATCAGCTCCACCCGGCTCGGCACCGTTGGCGGGGCGACCAGCACGAAGCCACGCTCGCGCACGGCGTCGAGGCGCACCGCCGTGCCCAGCCGCCGGAAGGCCGCGCGGATATGGCAGGCGAACACATGCAGCACCTTTTCGCAGGCCGGTTCCTCCCGGCGGGCGTAGATCGCCCCCATCAACTGCTCCGTCGTCACCAGCGCGCCGCGGTGGCGCAGCATGCAATCGAAGAAAACGGCCTGGCTCGGACTGAGCGCGACGACCTGCCCGCCGCGGCGCAGCGAGCCGCTGGCGGTCAGGTATTCCGCATCACCGATCTCGATGATGCCTGCTGTGGCGGTCATCGCCGGGCCTCCGGCTCCTCGTCGCGGCAGCCGGCCGCGCCGAAGCAAGGCAACAGCGTCGGCCGGTTGGCTCTTTCGTACGTCATGCGGACAGCTCCTGATGCAGAATCGCGTTGGCCAATGCGATGGCGCTCCGTGTGGCGGGGGTATCGCTCAGCCCGTTCAGCACGACGAAGTCGTGGGCCTCCCCGAGCGAGCGGACGGCCCTCACGGTGACGCCGGGCAGCGCGAGCGTGCGGGAATCGACCTCCCCCTGGTCCGGCAGCACGTCGTTATCGTCGATAATGATCAAGGCGGGGGCTCGCTGTTCGAGTTGTTCAAGCGAATCCCGCAGCGGCCGGTACCATTTCGTGATGTAATTTGTCAGCCACCGGCCCCTGGCGAGCTCATTGCGGGGGCGCTTCTCGTAACCGTCTCCGGTCACGCCGTAGAACAGCAGACGGAAACGGATCGGCGGCCCGTTGCGCTCTTCGGCCAGCAGGCTGATCGCGGCGACCATGTTGCCACCGACGCCGTCGCCGGCGATGGCGAGACGTGTCGCATCGACGTTGAACTCGTCGGCGTGTTCAGCAACGTATCGTGTCGCGTCGTAGGCTTCGTCGAACGCCACCGGGTAATCGCGTCCCAGCAATCGGTGGTAGTCGACCAGCACGACGGCCGCCTGCGCGCCGTGTGCGATGTTCCGGCCGACCTGCAGGTACATATCGAGGCCGCCCAGGATCCAGTCGGTGCCGTGGAAGTACATCACCACGGGCAGGCGCGCCTTGATGCCATGGGGGCGGACGACGACGATCCGCGTCGAACCCATGGGTCCGGCCGGTATCGTTCGTTCGTCGATGTCCGCCGCCGGCACCCTGGCCGGCCCGATGTCGGTCCAGCCCGGCACTTTCGGCGCCGCGTCCGGCGTAAGCGCATAAACCGGCGGTCCGCCGTCGGCCGCGACCGCATGCAGAAATGCCTGCATGCCCGGCCCGACATCGATCGCCGTTACGCCACCTGCGAATCCCCTGTCGTCCCCACCTTGGCTGTCGTTCATTGCAACTTCTCCGTGGCGCCGCTCATCCGGCAGACCAGAGATTCCGGTGATGCCATGGTCATGACTGGCCCGCCGTACCCGCGCGAACCGCGCTGCCGTCCGTCGCCTTTTCACCTGGTGCGACGGTCTGCACGGACGCCACCATCGCGCCGGGTGCGCTGTAGCGAACGGAGGGTGGCACCGCCAGTGGCTCAACATGCCGCCCGGCGGTGCAGCCGGATGCCGCGATCGCAAGCATGGCCACCGCAAGCGGGAAACCCGGGCTACGCATGACCGCAAACCGGCGCCGGATCAGCGGCCGAACCCTCCCCTGAGCCAGCCGCCAGGGTCGCCCGCAGCCGACACAGCAACACGCGCAGTTGGCGGGCCTCGACGCCGGACAGCCCGAGCTTCGACTCGTCCTCGATCGTCCCGACAACTTCGTAGATGCGCTCGATGACCGGCAGTGCCTTGGCGGTGAGCGCCAGAAGATGGGCACGGCGGTCAAGCAAATCCGGCAGGCGCGTGATCAGGCCGTCCGCCTCCAGGCGGTCGAGCAGGCGCACGAGCGTCATCGGCCTGATGCCAAGACTGTCGGCCAGCGCGGCCTGCCTGACTGCCCCGGACCGCGCGAGGTGGATGAGCCCGGCGCACCGCGCCCAGGTCATGCCGGGGAGTCGGGCACGCACGGCCCGGTTGCAGCGCTTGCGCCACAGCCCGGCGATTTCCTGCAGCACCCGCGCGATCGTTTCGGCATCGTTGCCCTGCGATGGCGGTGGCATGCAGCGCGGCCTGGCGGCCGGCCGGGCGAGCGCCATCCGTTGCCACAGCAGCCGGATCGTTGCCTCATCCGTGCGGTCGCGACGCATCAACTGTTGCACCATCGGCTCGGCCAGGAGCTCGTCGAGCGTCAGCACATCGGTGGGTGGCCGGCTCATCACCTGGCCGACGTTGCTGCTGACGTCTGCGCAAGACGCAACCGAAGCGTCGCCGCGCTGGGCTGGATTGGTCATAGCTTCACCTGTTCCGCATGATCTGCAACGGCATCGACAGCGCCGGCGACAGGGCGGCGAAGAAGGTCAATTCGCTCGTTTCCCGGCGCGCCCTGAACCGCATGCTGCGACGCAACCTGTTCCGCCATCTCCATGGCAGCGTGAGCATTCGCTGTCGTGCCCGCGGCGAGCACTTCCGGCGGCTGCATGTTGTCGGGGCTGCGTGTCACCAGTAAGCGGAAGGCCGCACCGACCTTTTCAACCATCAACTGAACGTTCCCAATCTCGGCGGTCAGGAAGCCGTTCGGCCGGATCATCCATGGCAACATCTGAAAGATTGCACCTCCGGTGTCTACGCTCGCCGGGTCGACACGACGCGGTCGCGCCCGGCTTCGTGGTCATCGGCCGCGCCGCAATCCCGGTTGGTCAGTTCCGGCCATCTTCGAGGCTCTTCCCCCGCGCCATCATCAACGGGGTCCGGATGGTTCGCGGCCACCGCACCGGCCGTCAGCGATAAGATCGCCATCGTAACCAGGATGTTATACTCAACAGTGCTCATCATGGCTTTCCGCCCTTCCGAACGATCCCTGGCAGACCTGAGCTTTGCCTGTCGAGGCACCCGCCATCGTCCGATCCGGTCTCGTCCTGGCCGCATCGGGACGGCCTCCCAAGCCGCGCCGATGTCCAGGCCGTGACAAGGTCATCGGCGCAGTCCTGTCTGAACTTGCCGGCCCGCTCGGACAATCCGGAACGCAGGCACAGGATTTGTGCGAAAACCGGTAAAATAACGGATCGGCTTTGGGCCCTCGGCCCGTTCGGCCGGATCGCCCGGCCGGAGCGCCCGTCAGCCCCTGGGCTGGCCGACCGGCGTCTGCATCACTGGGACGCACCCCCGAAGGTGGCGTAGGTCACCCGCCCCTGCGCGGCCACCGCGGATGCGGCCTCGCCCGCGGACTTCTCGCGCGTGGCGTGCAGGATGTGGCCGCGCCACTCGACCCGATCGCTGATGATGCTGCTGGCGACCACGGCCAGGCTCAGCAGGTCGCGCAGTGGCAGCAGCCAGATCGGTGCCGGGGTCGCCAGGCCGGGCTGCACGAGGCCGAGTGACGCATCCAGGCCACGCGCGAGCACCGCCCGCCCGGCCCAGGCCAGGGCAAAGAACCCCAGCGTCCAGGCCGCGCCGCCGGAAAGGGCCACGGCCAATGCCGCCCAGGCCAGGGGATACTGGATCGCCGAGGCGGCGAACTCGGCCGGCACGAGCGACAGAATGGTGCGCGCCCAGCGCAGTTCGTGGCGCAACAGTGCGTCCAGGCCGGCCTCCGGCACCGTGGTGGCGCACACCACCGGTGCCAGCCGTACCTGAAGCCCGCGTGCCCGCACCAGGCGGCCGAGGATGTTGTCGTCGGCCAGATGATGCACCAGCACCTCCAGCCCGCCGATCGCCGCCAGCGTGTCGCGCCGCAGCGCCATGGTGGCGCCCAGGCAGTCCTGCCGCCCCAACAGGCGCGACAGCAATGCGCCGGGCAGGAAGGAATGGTTGATGGCGGTGGCGCCGAGCCGCGCCGCCAGGCTGCGGTTGGCCGGCAGACCGGTATACAGCGCGGTCACCACACCGGTACGTGGCAGCGCCAGCGTATCGGCGATGAGCGCCAGGTAGTCCGGGGCGGCGTGCACGTCGCTGTCGGCGATCACCAGCACGTCGTGCCTGGCCATCGGCAACATATTGATCAGGTTGCCGACCTTGCGGTTCTCGCCGTGCTGGGTGGGGTCGATCACCAGGGCGATGTCGCGGTCGGGGAAGCGCGCCTGCAGCCGCCGCACCACGGCGATCGCCGGATCGGCCGGATCCTGCACGCCGCAGACCAATTGCAGGTCGGGGTAATCCTGCGCGCAGAACGAGGCGAGCGCCGCCTCCAGCATCGACTCGTCGCCACAGAGCGGCTTGAGCACGGTCATCGGCGGCCGCGGCCCCGCAGGCGGCAGCGGCGCAGCAACGAAGCGGCGCATCGCCAGCAAGCCGGCGCCCGCCTGTCCCAACCCGGCCGTGGCGATCACCGCCGCGGTTAGTGCAAGATGGTACATCAGGCCAGTCCGGGTTGTGACAAGAGAGTATCGACGCTGTTATATCTGATGCATATGACATTGCCTACCCACCCGGACAATCCGGGCCCATGGCACAGGATTTGTGCGGAAAACGGCAAGATGACGGATCTGCTCCTGGCGCTGAGCACGTTCAAGAGGATCACGGAGATCGGATCGTTTTCCGCCGTGGCGCGGGAGACCAACAGCAGCCACTCGGCGGTGACCCGCCTGATCGGCCAGCTTGAGGCCCATTTCGGCGTGCGGCTCTTTCATCGCAGCACGCGGCACCTCAGCCTGACCGTGGACGGCCAGGACCTGCTCAGCCATGCGCTGCGGGTGCTCGAGGCGGCGGACGACATGGAAGGCGCGCTGGGCAATCACCGGGACTCGCCAGCCGGTCTGGTGCGTCTTGGTCTTTCGGCCGGGGCGTCGGTCAGCCTGGTGCCGCGGCTGGGACCGCTGTTCGAGCGCTACCCGGCGCTTTCGGTTGAGTTGGTGATCCGTGACCGCTTCGCCGATCTGGTCGAGGAACGACTCGATCTGGCGATTCAGGAAGGTCAGCCGTCCGATGCAACCTCGGTGGCGCGCGTGCTCGGCACGTTCAGTCGCATCCCGGTTGCAGCCCCTGCATACCTGCAGGAGCATGGCGCACCCACGCATCCCGCCGACCTGGCCACCCGGCCCTGCATCATTCACGAGGGGCGGCCGGACAGTACGGTCTGGAAGTTCAGCGGGCCGGACGGGCCGATCGAGGTTGCCGTCGCGGGACCGCTCCGTTCCAGCAATGAAGCCGTGGTCCACCACGCCGCCGTGGCGGGATACGGCATCGCCTTCCTGCCGGATGGCTTCGTCGCCGACGACATCCGCACCGCGCGCCTGTGCCGGCTGCTGGCGGAGTATTCCTCCGAACGCAGCAAATTCTACCTGATCTACCCATCGCGCCGGCACCTGGCGCCCCGCACGCGCGTGATGATCGACTTCCTGGTCGGAACCGTGGAGCTGACCGAGTACGGCGGGCGCCGGTCGATGTGAGGCGCGCGGGACCGACCGGAGCCGCCGCCTTCCTTCGCTTGCTTTGGCGCCCGGCCCGGCCTATACGCCGCGGCTTGTCCGGCCGGTCGGCATCGGCGGGACCAGACAGGAGCGAGCAGCGATGAAGGCGGGCATTCACCCGGACTACCACGAGGTCACCATCGTGATGACCGACGGGACAACGTTCAAGACGCGGTCCTGCATGGGCAAGGCCGGCGAGACGCTGCGCCTGGACATCGACCCGAAGTCGCACCCGGCCTGGACCGGGGTGCAGCGCATCATGGACACCGGCGGCCAGGTGGCCAAGTTCAACCGCAAGTTCGGCGGGATCGGGCTTAAGAAGTAGGCTTCCTCTCCCCCTTCGGCCAGCGGCATTGGCGCCGTGCCCCTTGAACGCGGGGCCGGCGCTTTCCATATTGCGGGCTGTCCGGGATGCCCATTTGGGGTCCCGGGGCCTGCGCGACGGCCGGCCCGGCATGGGCGGCCGCAACTTGGAACCTTGCTGCTTCAGGAGGTACTACCGTGAACACATTCGACTTCGCCCCGCTGTTCCGCACCGCCATCGGCTTCGACCGTCTGGCGCGAATGGTGGACACCGTCTCGGCCAGTGCCGAGGCATCCTACCCGCCCTACAACATCGAGAGGACCGGCGAGGACAGTTATGCCCTCACCATGGCGGTCGCCGGTTTCGGTCCGGATGACATCGAATTGACGGTGCAGGACAACACCCTGCTGGTTGCCGGCCGCGCCGGCGGCGGCGAGGGCAGCAAGGCCGAGGTGCTGTACCGTGGCATCGCCGGGCGCGCCTTCGAGCGCCGTTTCGTGCTCGCCGACCACATCGTCGTCGATGGCGCCGACATGCAGAACGGCATGCTGTGCGTCGCCCTCAAGCGCGTGGTGCCCGAGGCGCTGAAGCCCCGTCGCATTCCGGTGACGGCCGGCGCCCCGCGGATCGCCAGCGAGGCCAGCCCCGCCGGCAACGACTCCGCCAGGTCGCCCAAAGCGGCCTGACGCCAGCCAGACAAGGAGGGGGCCGCGGCAACGCGGCCCCTTTTTTGTCCCTGGAGCGTGATCGCCCGAATCGGGATCGGCCGAGGGCGTGAATCACGCGATCAAACAAAGCACTAGAGCATGATCGCTTCGTCTATCAGAAGCGATCATGCTGTAGCTCAGCCCTTGCGGAAGAACGCGTCCGCGGCGCTGCGATGGGACGTCTTGCGGCCGACCTCGGCCTCGACGCGGGCGATTTCGGTCCGCAGTTCGTCGATATACTCGTTCAGTTCCGCCACCCCGAGCAGATCGAGCGGCAGTTTGGTCAGCCGCGCCGGCCGCGGCCGCGGCGTTTCGTCCTCGTCGATGATCACCCGATCGTCTCCTGACTTGTTGCATCATAACAGCCTGGTCCGGCTTGACCGCCATGGCGGCGAGGGCCATATCCCTTGCCTTCCCGCTTCTCCGGCAGGCCATGTGTCCCGGCGATGATCGCACCGGGAACCGTGCCTTTCCAGGGCGTCCGCGAGACGCTGCCCCCGAGACGCCAAGGTACCACGTCATGACCCTCCCCCTGATGCCCAAGGCAACGGCGGTTTGGCTAATCGAGAAGACCGCGCTGACCTTTACCCAGATCGCCGATTTCTGCGGCGTGCACCCGCTGGAGGTGCAGGCGATCGCCGACGGGGAGGTGGCGCAGGGCATTGTCGGCTACGATCCGGTCGCCAACAGCCAGTTGACCGCCGAGGAGATCCGCCGCTGCGAGGCCGATCCGGCGGCGCGGCTGAAGCTGGCGGCGAGCACCATCCCGACGCCGAAGAAGCTGAAGGGCGCCCGTTACACGCCGGTAGCCAAACGCAACGACCGTCCGGACGGCATCGCCTTCCTGCTGCGCAACTACCCGCAGTTGACCGAGGCGCAGATCGCCAAGCTGATGGGCACCACCAAGGACACCATCCAGAAGGTGCGCGACAAATCGCACTGGAACAGCCCGAACATCAAGCCGCGCGACCCGGTGATCCTGGGCCTGTGCAGCCAGACCGACCTGCACAACATGGTGGAGCAGGCCAACGAGCGGCTGGCCCGCGATGGTCAGGCGGTGCCGCCGCCGCCGGTGCCCGAAGCCGACGAGGCGGCCTAGCCCAAGCGGTTCCGCCGGCAGCTGCCCGGCGGTCTGCCCCGAAAATCGGACGGACGGGCTGGTGTCAGCTCTCGCTCCGCAATCGCTCCATCTCCTCCTTGACCCGTAATTTCTCGATCTTCAGCTTCGTCAGGACGTCGGAATCCGGCCTGGGGCGCTGATCCTCGTCGGCGATCCGCGCCTCGAGGCTGGCATGACGAAGCTTCAGGCTTTCGATACGGGGCTGCAGGTTCATAAGGCCTCCTCTCGGGGGTATGGCGTCATGACGGGCACGCGGCCGGACCCGGCTTGGCAGGCGGACCGGGCCCCGGCGCTGCGTGCCATCGAAGCGTAACGCGGGACGCCGGCATTTGCCAGCACGTCGGCATGACCCATGCGCAATGGTCAATGCGTAGGCTTGGGCAGCGTGGTGTGGTAACAGACCGTCATGCTCACTGACCGTGATTCACTGTTGCGCAAGCTCCACGAGCTGAGAAGCGAGCATCGCGACCTCGATACCGTGATCGCGCGGCTCTCCGAGCACGGCGCCATGGACCACCTTCAACTGAAGCGGCTGAAAAAGCGCAAACTGTTGCTCAAGGACGAGATCTCCTGGCTGGAATCCCGGCTGATTCCGGACAGCATCGCCTGATGGCCATGGACGTCCATTCCTCGCCGCCCCTGGTCGGCATCATCATGGGCAGCCAGTCCGACTGGTCGACCCTGACCCATGCAGCCCAGACCCTGGCCGGGTTGCAGGTGGCGCATGAGGTCCGCATCGTCTCGGCGCACCGCACCCCGGACCGGCTGCGCGACTACGCGGCCTCGGCGCGCGGGCGGGGGCTGCGGGTCATCATCGCCGGAGCCGGCGGGGCGGCGCACCTGCCCGGCATGTGCGCGGCCTGGACCGCGCTGCCGGTGCTCGGCGTGCCGGTCGAAGGCCACGCGCTGAAGGGCATGGATTCGCTGCTCTCCATCGTCCAGATGCCGGCCGGGGTGCCGGTCGGCACGCTGGCCATCGGCCGTGCCGGGGCGATCAACGCCGCCCTGCTGGCGGCCGCCATCCTGGCCATCGGCGATCCCGATCTGGCGGTGCGGCTGGACGCGCTGCGCGCCGGACAGACCGCCGCCGTCGCACTAGCGCCCGTGGAGGCGTCTCCGACATGAGCATCGCCCTGCCGCCGAACAGCACGATCGGCATCGTCGGAGGCGGCCAGCTTGGCCGGATGTCCGCGCTGGCTGCGGCAAGGCTGGGCTATCGCTGCCACATCCTCTCCTCTGAGCCCGACAGCCCGGCCGCCCTGGTGTCGGCCGGTAGCACGGTGGGCGACTACGAGGACCCCGCCACCCTGCGTGCCTTCGCCCGCCAGGTGGACGTGATCACCTTCGAGTTCGAGAACGTCAGCGCCGAGGGCCTCGACCTGATGGCCTCGATCCGGCCGGTGCGGCCGGCGCCCGCGGTGCTGCGGATCAGCCAGTACCGGCTGGCCGAGAAGAGCTTCCTGAACGGTATCGGCGTCGCCACCACGCCCTGGGCGGCAGTCGACAGCCGCGCGGAACTGGCAGCGGCGGTGCGGCGGATCGGGCTGCCGGCGGTGCTGAAGACGGCCCGGCTGGGCTATGACGGCAAGGGCCAGTTGCTGCTGCGCGAGGCCGGCGAGGTCGCCGCGGCGTTCGACGAACTGTCGCCGAAGCCCCTGATCCTCGAAGCCGTCGTCGATTTCGCCTGCGAGATCAGCGTGATCGTGGCGCGCGGCTCGGACGGGACGATGGTGACCTTCGACACGGTGGAGAACGGCCACCGCGACCACATCCTGAACATCAGCTACGCCCCCGCGCGGGTCTCCGCGCAGGTCGCCGCGACGGCGCAGACGATGGCGCGGCGGGTGGCGGAGGGACTCAATTTCGTCGGCGTGCTGGCGGTCGAGATGTTCGTCACCGCCGACGGCCGCGTGCTGGCCAACGAGATCGCGCCGCGGCCGCACAATTCCGGCCATTGGACGATCGACGGCTGCCCGGCCAGCCAGTTCGAGATGCATGTGCGTGCCGTCGCGGGGCTGCCGCTGCCGCCGGCGGTGCGCCACTCCGATGCGGTGATGAAGAACCTGATCGGGCCGGAGGAACTGGCGCTGTGGCCGGAGATCGTCGCGACGCCGGGGCTGATCCCCCATCATTACGGCAAGACCGACGCCCGGCCCGGCCGCAAGATGGGCCATGTGACCCGGCTGTTCCCGCGCGGTGCGCTGCCCGGCGATCTCGCCATCGCCGCCGCCCTCGGCCCGCTGGCGCCGACCATCGGCCGCTGAGCGGGCGCGGCGCCGCCGGCCCGCCGCGATGAGCGCCCCGACCCTGGCGCTGCGCGACATGGGGTCCTTCTTCGTCGGCGGGCGCGCAACCGAGACCATGGGCGCCCCGGTGGCCAACCGGGTCCTGGCCGCCAATGGCGTGCCCGTCCGCATCGACCCCAACGGCACCACCCTGGTCGGGCAGATGTACGTCCAGTACTTCCTGCCCGCGCGGTCCGCCGCCGGCCTGCCCGTCCTGTTCTGGCATGGCGGCTCGCTTTCCGGCGTCACCTGGGAAACCACGCCGGACGGTCGCGCCGGCTGGCTCAGCCATTTCCTCGGGCTGGGCTGGCCCTGCTACAACGTCGACGCGGTCGAGCGTGGGCGGTCCGGCTGGGCGCCGCGCGATCCGCATTTCGCCGAACCGCCCTTCCTGCGCACGCTGCAGGACAGTTTCACCCAGTTCCGCATCGGCCGCCCCGTGCGCGACGGCAGACTCGCCACGCTCACCGCGGCGGCCCACCCGCAGTGCCGCTTCCCGCTGGCGGCGTTCGAGACCTTCATGCGCCAGGTCGTGCCGCGCTGGGCGAGCACCGACGACCTCACGCTCGACGCCTATTGCGCCCTGCTGGCGCGCCTTGGCCCGGCCATCATCATCGCCCATTCGCAAGGCGCGGCCTTCGCCTTCCGCGCCGCCGAGCGCTGCCCGGACAAGGTCGCCGCGATCGTCGCCATCGAGCCCGCGCAGGGCGGGACGACGGACGGGGCCGTCCTGGCCCGCATCCCGGTGCTCGCGGTCTACGGCGATCACCTCGACCTCGATGCGCGCTGGCCGCTGATCCGGGCCCGCACCGACGCCTATTTCGCCGCGGCGCGGGCGGCGGGCGCCGAGGTCGAGATCCTCGACCTGCCGAAGATCGGCATCCGCGGCAACTCGCACATGCTGATGATGGAGAGTAACAATACGGCAATCGCGACCCTGGTCCAGGCGTGGCTGAACCGACACAAGCTCTCCGGGCCGGCCGCTCATGTGAGGAAATGAACAAGGAAATCAACCATGTCTGACACGGCCACGGTCGAACACCAGACCATCCGCAAGGTGGCATGGCGGCTGATGCCGTTCGTGACGGTCGGCTATTTCCTGGCCTCGCTGGACCGGGTGAATGTCGGCTTCGCCGCCCTGCAGATGAACCAGGACCTGGGCCTGAGCGCGGCGGCGTTCGGCATGGGGGCCGGGCTGTTCTTCGTGTCGTACTGTCTGTTCGCGGTGCCCTGCAACGTCATGATGGTGCGGGTCGGGGCACGGCGATGGCTGTCCGTCGTGATGGTGTCCTGGGGCGTGCTGGCCTCCTGCACCGCGCTGGCGAGCGGCCCCTGGTCGTTCTATGGCGTGCGTTTCCTGCTCGGCATCGCCGAGGCCGGCTTCTTCCCCGGCGTCATCTACTATTTCACCCTCTGGTTCCCGGCGGACCGGCGCAGCCGCATGGTGGCCATCCTGATGATCGCGCTGCCGATCTCCAGCGTGCTCGGCTCGCCGGTGTCCGCCGCCCTGCTGCTCACCGATGGCTGGTTCGGCCTGCGCGGCTGGCACTGGCTGTTCATCATCGAGGGCCTGCCGGCCGCGCTGCTGGGCCTGAGCTGCGCGCTGGTGCTGCCGCGATCGATCAGCGCCGCGCGCTTCCTCACGCCGGCCCAGAAGCAGTGGCTTGAGACCGAGGTGGCGCGTAAGCCGAAGGACAGCGTGATCAACGCCGCGATGTCGTTCTGGCAGGTGCTGTGCAACAGATATGTGCTGTTGCTGACCCTCATCTACATCGGCGGCACGACGGTCACCAACGCCCTGTCGCTGTGGCAGCCGCAGATCATCAAGACGTTCAACCTGACGACGATGCAGATCGGCCTGTTGAACTCGGTGCCCTTCGCGATCGCCAGCGTGGCCATGTACTGGTGGGCGGCGCGGTCCGACCGCCTGGGCGAGCGGACGCTGCACACCGCCCTGCCGCTGGCGGTGGGAACCGCCGCGCTGATCGCCACCCTGTTCGTTCACACGCTGCTGGCCACGATCCTGGTGCTCTGCGTGGCGATCATGGCCGCATCGATGATCAAGGGGCCGTTCTGGGCGCTGGCGACCGAGATGCTGCCGGCCAACATATCGGCGACCGCGATCGCGCAGATCAACGCGCTGAACAACCTCGGGGTCTTCGGCGCCACCTACGCCGTCGGCGTGATCCGCACCGCCACCGGCAGCTTCGCCTACGCACTCGCGCCGATGGTCATGATCTCCTTCGTCGCCTGTCTGGTGGCGCTGTGGATCGGCCACGTCCGCAAGGCGAACCTGCTGGCCGCCGCCAGGCCCGCGGGTTACCCGGCGGCCTGACGGGCCAGCGCGGCCACGCAGCGGGTGAAGGCGCCGAGGTCGCGCCAGCGCGCCGGCGCCGGCACGTCGCCGAGCACCAGCGTGCCTCCCGAGGCCAGCACCGCGCCCTCGATCATGAGGTTGTCGTGGAGCGCAAAATCCTCCACCAGCAGGCCCTCGGCGTCGCGCCCGTCCGCGGTGCCGAGGAAGGCGCGGGTGCGCTCGGCGAAGGGGCGGGGATCGTTCGACCAGGCCCACACGGGCAAGCCGAGCGCGCGCGCGAATCCCACCTCGAGGACCGTACCGACATCGGCGCTGGGGCCGCGGAACGGGGTCAGGTTGGCGACCAGCGCCTGGCAGGTGCGGATGTGCGCCTCGTTGCGCCGGGCGATGCGCAGCGCCTCGGGAAGTCCCGACCACGCCGCCGGCTCGTCTGCCAGCGCATCCAGCGGCGAAACACCGTGCAGGCCGTGGCGGTCACACACCGCCTTTAGGGCCGCGGCCCGGGCGGCGGCGTCGGGCAGAAACACGTCGGGTCCGGCCAGATACACGCGCATGGCGCGCCACCCTGCCTGAGCACGGGCGCGTGTTGAAGCCCCCCTGGGCGTTGCGCGGCCTTGTGCGGCGGCGGGAGGGATGGCAGAAGCGCTCCCCACGCGCGACGGCGCGCGGCCGGTGGGGCAAATTCAAGAGGGTAAGATGGCCAAGATCAAGGTGAAAACCCCTGTCGTGGAGCTCGACGGGGACGAGATGACCCGCATCATCTGGGGCTTCATCAAGGACAAGCTCATTCTCCCGTATCTCGATATCGACCTCAAGTATTACGACCTCGGGATCGAGTATCGCGACCAGACCGACGACCAGGTCACCGTCGATGCGGCCAACGCCATCAAGCGCTACGGGGTCGGCGTCAAGTGCGCCACCATCACCCCGGACGAGGCCCGTCTGGCCGAGTTCAAGCTGAAGAAGATGTGGCGCAGCCCGAACGGCACGATCCGCAACATCCTGGACGGCACGATCTTCCGCGAGCCGATCATCTGCCGCAACGTGCCGCGCCTGGTGCCGCACTGGAACCGGCCGATCGTCATCGGCCGCCATGCCTACGGCGACATCTACCGCGCCACCGAGACCCGGATCCCCGCCCCCGGCCGCGTCACCCTGGTCTACCAGCCCGCCGGCGGCGGCGAGCCGCAGGTGCTGGAGGTGCACGACTTCAAGGGCCCCGGCATCGCCATGGCCATGCACAACACCCGCGCCTCGATCGAGGGGTTCGCCCGGGCCAGCTTCAACTACGGGCTGCTGCGCCACTACCCGGTGTATCTGTCCACCAAGAACACCATCCTGAAAGTCTATGACGGCGCGTTCAAGGATATCTTCCAGGAGATCTTCGATAACGAATTCAAGCCGCGGTTCGATGCGGCCGGCCTGACCTACGAGCATCGTCTGATCGACGACATGGTGGCCTGCGCGCTGAAGTGGAACGGCGGCTATGTGTGGGCCTGCAAGAACTATGACGGCGACGTGCAGAGCGACACCCTGGCGCAGGGCTTCGGCTCGCTGGGGCTGATGACGTCCGTCCTGATGTCGCCGGACGGCCACACGGTCGAAAGCGAGGCGGCGCACGGCACCGTCACTCGCCACTACCGCCAGCACCAGAAGGGGCAGGAGACCAGCACCAACCCGATCGCCTCGATCTTCGCCTGGACCCGGGGCCTCCTCTATCGCGGCAAGTTCGACGACACGCCCGACGTCGCCGCGTTCGCCGAAACGCTGGAGCGGGTGTGCGTCGAGACGGTGGAAAGCGGCGCCATGACCAAGGATCTGTCGGTCCTCATCGGCCCCGACCAGCCCTGGCTGAACACCCAGGCGTTCCTCGCCCGGATCGACGACAACCTGAAGAAGGCGATGGCGTAGCAGGCCGGGGCGAGGGGGCCCGCCCCCTCGCGTTCCCTATCCCGCCGCGGCTGGCGCGGTGAACGCGGTCACCGTGGGCGGCATGCCCTGGTATTTCTCCACCTCCGCCATCGTCGTGCAGGCCGAGGTCCCCTGCGTCAGCCGCGAGGTGCCGATGTCCGGCGTCAGCACGTTGACGTCGCCGTATTTGCACAGCGTGTTCGGACTGCCCGCCTCGGCCGGGTCGTACCAGCCGCCTTCGTTCAGCCGGACCACGCCGGGCCGGACGTCCTCGGTCACCACGGCCCCGGCCAGGCATTGGCCGCGGTCGTTGAACAGGCGCACCACGTCGCCGTTGCCGATGCCGCGCGCCTTGGCGTCCGCCGGGTTGATCAGGCACGGTTCGCGCCCGGCCACCGCGTAGATCCCGCGCACCGCGGCACTGCCGCAAAGCTGGGAATGCAGCCGGAATTGCGGATGCGATGAGTTCACGTGCAGCGGATACTTGCCGCCTTTCTGGCCGAGCCACTCCATCGGTTCGAGCCAGGTCGGGTGCGGCGGGCAGTCCTCGTATTTCATCCGCTCGACCGCGGTGGAGAAGATCTCGAACTTGCCGGACGGCGTGGGCAGCGCGTTGAGCAGCGGATCCGCGCGGAAATCCGCGTACTTAGTCCATTTGCGGGTGGCGTCGGCGACCGGAAATTCGACCAGGCCGCTACCGTTCCAGAAGGTGTCGAAGTCCGGCATGGCCACGCCCTTCGTCCGGGCTTGAGCCAGCGCGGTTTCGTAGATCGAGCGGATCCAGTCCATCTCGGTCTTGCCGGTGGTGAAGGCCTGCTCGACGCCAAGCCGCTTCGCCAGGTCGACGAAGATGTCGTAATCGTTACGGGCCTCGAACACCGGCTCGATGACCTTCTTCATGGCCAGGATCGCGATTCCGGAGGCCGGCCCCACGCGCTCGATGTCGTTGCGCTCGCAGGTGGTGGTCGCGGGCAGCACGATGTCGGCCATGCGCGCGCTCGCCGTCCACTGGAAGTCCTGGACGATGAAGGTGTCCAGCTTCTTCCACGCCGCCACCATGCGGTTGCGGTCCTGGTGGTGGTGGAACGGGTTGCCGCCGACCCAGTAGGTCATCCGCACGTCGGGATAGCGGAAGGTCCGGCCGTTGAACTCATATTCGCGGCCGGGGTTCAGCAGCATGTCCACCACGCGGGCGCACGGGATCACCATGGCACCGCGTTCGGCCGGCCACGGCCTGGCGTCCTTGGGCCGCTCGCCCAGCGCGATGCCGCCGCCCAGCGCGGGGGCCGTGCTCGCCGGGGCGCCGCCGCTGTCCAGGTGGTAGCGCTGCACGAAGCCGCCGCCGGGCAGCCCGATCTGGCCGAGCATGCAGGCCAGCGTGATCAGCATCCACGGCGGCTGCTCGCCGTGCTGCTGACGCTGCATCGCCCAGCCGCCGACCAGCAAGGTTCGGTTGGCGGCGAAGCGGTGCGCCAGGTCGCGCAGGGTCGCCGCCGGAATGCCGCAGATTTCCGCCGCCCACTCCGCCGTCTTGGGCACGCCGTCGGGCTTGCCGAGCAGATAGTCGGAGAAGCGGTCGAAGCCGCGCGTGTAGTCGGCCAGGAATTTGGCGTCGTGCAGCTTCTCGGTCAGCAGCGTGTGGGCGATGCCGATCATCATCGCCGCGTCGGTCTGCGGCCTCGGCGCGATCCACTCGCCGTTCAGCGCCTTGCAGGCGTCGGTGCGGACCGGATCGATGAAGATCGTCTTCTTGCCGGCCTGGCGCAGATCGTCAAACCAGCCCCACGGCTTGTGGTCGGGGATGCTGTTGGCGATGTTGTTGTTGTTGAGCGGACTGCAGCCCCAGAACACCATCAGTTCGGTGCTCTCCATCACGGTCGGATAGGTCGATTGCGGCCCTTCGGCCTCCACCGAGCCGACTACGTAGGGCATGATCCGTTCGATCGCCGCCTTCGAGTAGTCCTCCGAGCTGTCGACGTAGCCGCCGCTCAGGTTCAGCAGCCGCTTCAGCATCGACTGCGGATTGAGCCGCCCGGCGCTGCGCCAGCCGTAGGTGCCGCCATACACCGCCCATGGCCCGAAGTCGGTCTGCACGCGGCGGATCTCGCCAGCCACCAGGTCGAGCGCCTTATCCCAGCTCACCCGCACGAAGTCGCCCTTGCCGCGAGTCTCCGGCGCGGCGCCCGGGCCCTTCTCCAGCCAGGCCCGCCGCACCATCGGGAAGCGGATGCGGCTCGGCCCGTAAACGATGTCCTGCACGCCGGGCAGCGCCGGGCTCGGGTGCGGGTCCTTGTCCCAGGGCCGCAAGCTGACGAAGCGGCCGTTTTCCACCTTGGCGTGATAGACGCCCCAGTGCGAGCCGTTCAGCACTTCGCCGTCGGCGGTCGCCGCGCGGGCGACGCCCATCCCCGCCAGGGCGCCGAGGGTTGCCGAGGACACCAGTAACTTTCGCCGTGTCAGGCCAAAGGGGCGGGCGGCGTGGGTTTCCAGCGCGGTCATGAAGGAATCTCCCGTTCGGATGGGGTAAGGGCAGCCTGGTCCAGCAGGAAGGCGTGCAGCAGGGCGGCGAGCGCGGCGTAGAAGCCGGTCGTGTCGGCCTCGGCGCAGCGCGCGGCGAAGCCGGGCACCCAGCCCAGCAACCGGTCCCGCACGGCGGCCGCCGCAGCCGGGCCGGGGCCGGCCAGCAGGGCCGCCAGCAGGGCCAGTTCGATCGCCAGATGATCCGGCGGCTCGCAGCAGCCCTCCGCGACGCCCAGCCCGTGGGCGGCGAGCATTTTCGTCATCTCGGCGGTGGGCTCCCCGAACAGCCGGCCATGGCCCGCATAGGCGGATTCATAGGGTGGCGCGTTGCCGTGGGGACCGCCGGCGCCGAGGAACAGGCAGCAAAACGCGGCGTTCAGTTCGCTGGTGGCCTCGGCCGCATCGTCGAAGCCGGCCAGCACGTCCAGTGCACGCTGCGCCAGCGGCTGGTCGGACAGCGGCGCCAGTCCGCCCAACCGCCCGTCGTCGCGCAACGCCGCGATGCCGGCGGCCTCCAGAGGGGCGGCGAAGATGTCGGCGAAAGCGGCGAAGATGTCGGCGGAACGGGATGGCATGGCCGGGTTTTGCGGGACGGACGGCTTCATGCGGGAACCCTACATCCGGCGCCGCTCGTTGTGGTTCGCCGATATCGGCCGGCAGGCCTGCCGTACGATCCAGGCGGCCGGGATCTCCGCCGTTCAGGCCGTCCGGCGATCTGCCCGCGGCGCCGGGCGATACTTGTCAAAAGTCAACTGAACTGGAATCGGGTTGCGCATATAATATGTTCGTGAGTTCTTCGGTACGGTCTGTCCCGGACCAGAACAGCTGTTGCCAGCCCGCCCGGATTTTTCGATCCTGCCGTTGCGTTACCGTGCAGGAGATTTCGTATGCGCACGTTGTTTGCCGGCCCGACTGTTCTCGCCCGGGCTGCCCGCAGCGCCATCGTCATCGCGCTGCCGGCCCTCGCCGCCTGCACGCCCGCCGATTACGCCGACGGCATAACCGGTTTCTCCCAGGCGGTCACCCAGGCGAATGCCACCGAGCAGGCGCTGATCGCCGCCGACCAGCAGGTCAGGCTCGACCAATGGATTGCCGCCGGGGTGGCGGCGAAAGCGAATGTCGCCTTCGTCAATTGGCCGAAATGCCAATCCCCCGCCGGACAACACAAGGCCGGCGACTGTGCGGTGACGCTCAATGGCACGCCCGCTCCGGTGGCGACGGCATCCTCGCTGTCGGGATTGGTGAAATACGCCACCGTGCTCAGCGCCGTTGTCGCCGACAAGACCTGCGCGTCGCTGCAATCGGACGCGCAGAGTCTCGCTACCACCATCGGCGACATCGCCAAGGACACCAGGGACAAGAGCCTCGCGGCGGACGCATCGCCGCTCATGACGATCGCCTCCGCGGCTGGCTGTTTCCTGATCGAGACAAAGCAGCTGGAGATCCTGCGCGACGCCACGAAAGCGGCAAATCCCATCGTCCAGGATCTGATCAAGGCAATCTCAATAACCGACGTCGCCCTGCAGCAGGATGCCATCAACGCGACGGTGATCCAGCTTCTGACCCAGGCGGCCCCGGCTTACGAGATGTCCAAGACCGCTGCCAGTCTGAAGACCGTCCTGGCGTTGTCGCAGTCCCTGGATCAGGCGCAAGCGGCACCGATCGGCCCCGTCCTGGCAAAGCTGGGCACGCTGCACCAGACCCTGACGGACGACCTTCAATCGCCGACCGTGAGCCTCAAGCGCGTCGAAAACGACGCCCAGTCCTTCATCGCTTCCGCGCAAACGGTGGCGACCGCCGCCAAGGCCCTTGCCACCCCCGCCCCTGCCCCCGCCCCCAACACGAAAGCGAAGTGACAACAACGGGAGATTGCCGTCATGCCATCCGACCCAACTTCCCTGACGGACCTGACTGAGTCCATCGGCAAAGGCCAGGCCGCCTTCAACGCGGTCTGCGCTTTGCAGGCCGCCGCGATCGGCAAGGGCGATGCCGCCACGATAAAATCCCTCGGCGACAAGATCCAGGTTCTCGGCAACCAGTTGAGCCAATTGTACGGCAAGCAGATTGCCGGGAACGCCGGCGCGATCGCTGCACTCAACAACCAACTCGACGCTGTCACCGCGGCCGCGCAGTCCGCCGAGAACGATCTCGTCAGCCTGACCAATGTCGTCAACGACGTCGTCACGGCATCGAAGCTGCTCGACGGCATCCTCAGCCTGATAAAGACCGTATGACACGCCTCGCGCGGCGCGCGCCCGCCGCCCATGACGACCCTCGTCCAGATGAAAGTGATCCCTGCCAACGACCCAAACGGAGTGCAGACTCATGTCAGACGCAGCCCCCCCGCCGTCCCCAGCACCCGCGCCGATCCACGCGACGGCGGAACCATCCTGGGCAAAACCAAGCATCGGGATCTATTCGCTGACCCTCTTCGTCTTCGCTCTTGTCGTCTCATGGATGGCCAAGAACGACACCGCGTTCAATCTGATGATCGGCGCGGTGATCTCCAACGTGACCACGGTGGTCGGCTACTACTTCGGCTCTTCCAGCGGTTCAGCACAGAAGACGGCGTTGATGGGAACCGGAGCCTATGGTGCTCCGACGCCCCCCACAGCGTCCGCGCCGACGCCCGCCGCGTCCTGACGTCGCCTCTCTTCGACCCCGCTCGCCGGCGGCGGACGCACCGTCCGCCCACGAAAATTTCCGCACCCGCCGCGAATAATCCGCCCGCCCCCCCAGTCTCCCCCGCAGAGCCATCAAACGGGGGACCGACATGGACACCGATCGCCGCAACCTTCTGAGCTGCATGGCCT
>CAYWOW010000049.1:0-19962 GCA_964459005.1 uncultured Acetobacteraceae bacterium | reverse complement strand
GCCCGATGTCGGAGGAGCACGCTTTCGCTCTCGCCACCGAGAAGCTGCTGGGGATCGTGGTGCCGGAACGCGCGAGCTGGATCCGCACGCTGTTCTCCGAGATCACGCGGGTGCTGAACCACCTGCTGAACGTGACGACCTACGCGCTCGACGTGGGCGCCATCACGCCGTCGCTGTGGGGCTTCGAAGAACGCGAGAAGCTGATGGAGTTCTACGAGGCCGCTTCCGGTGCGCGGCTGCACTCCAACTATTTCCGCCCGGGCGGCGTGTCGCGCGACCTGCCCCTGGGGCTGGAGGAGCGCATCGCCGCCTGGGCGGAAACCTTCCCGAAATTCATCGACGACCTGGAAACCCTGCTCACCGCCAACCGGATCTGGAAGCAGCGCACGGTGGACATCGGCGTGATCGATGCCGAGACGGCGCTGGCCTGGGGGTTCTCCGGTCCGCCGCTGCGCGCCTCCGGCGTGCCGTGGGATCTGCGCCGCGCCCAGCCCTACGAGATGTACGAGCGGCTGGACTTCAAGGTGCCGGTGGGACGCAACGGCGATTGCTACGACCGCTACCTGCTGCGCATCTGGGAGATGCGCGAAAGCGTCAAGATCATCCGCCAGTGCCTGGAGCAGATGAAGCCGGGTCCGGTGAAGGTGCAGGATCACAAGATCACCCCGCCAACGCGCGGCGAGATGAAGCGTTCGATGGAAGCGCTGATCCACCACTTCAAGCTGTACACAGAAGGTTTCCACGTGCCGCCCGGCGCCACCTATACGGTGGTGGAGACGCCGAAGGGCGAATTCGGCGTCTACCTGGTGGCGGATGGCACCAACCGTCCCTATCGCTGCAAGATCCGTCCGACCGGGTTCGCGTTTCTGCAGGCGATGGACGTACTGGCGAAACGTCACATGCTGGCCGACTGCACCGCGATCATCGGATCGCTCGACGTCGTGTTCGGCGAGATCGACAGGTAACGACATGGCAGCAGGGACCGAAGGCGCGGCGCACGGACCGGAGCCGGACAGCTTCAGTTTCGATGACGACAGCGAGAGCCGGATCGCGCGCATCCTGGCCAGGTATCCGGCGGGCAAACAGGCCAGCGCGGTATTGCCGCTGCTCGATCTGGTGCAGCGGCAGATGGCGCGCGTCACCGGCAGCGGGTGGTTGCCGCGCGCGGCCATGGACGCGGTGGCCAAACGGCTCGGCATGGCGCCGATCCGCGTTTACGAGATCGCCACTTTCTATCTGATGTTCAACACCGCGCCGGTGGGCAAGTACCACCTGCAGGTCTGCACCACCACGCCGTGCTGGCTGCGCGGATCGGACGAAGTGGCGCATGCCTGCCGCCGCGCCACCGGCATCGCGGAGTGGCAGGAAACCAGTGCAGACGGCATGTTCACCATGACCGAGGTGGAATGCCTGGGCGCCTGCGTGAATGCGCCCATCCTTCAGGTGAACGACGATTTCTACGAGGACATGGACGCCGAGAGCACCGAGCGCCTGCTGGCGGCGTTGCAGCGCGGCGAGCATCCGCAGCCCGGTTCGGTGAAGGGACGGCAGACCTCCGCGCCCGAGGGCGGGCCGACGACGCTGACCTCGCTCTCCTTCGGAAAGGCGGAGTGAGCGCATGCTGAGCGATAAGGACCGCATCTTCACCAATCTCTATGGGCTGCACGATCCGTATCTGGCGGGCGCGCGCGCGCGCGGCGACTGGGGCGGCACCGCGACGATCATGGCGCGTGGTCCCGACGCCCTGGTGGAGGAGATGAAGGCGTCGGGCCTGCGCGGCCGTGGCGGCGCCGGTTTCCCGACCGGGCTGAAATGGTCGTTCATGCCCAGGCAGGAGGGACCGCGGCCGCACTATCTGGTGGTGAATGCCGACGAATCCGAGCCTGGTACCTGCAAGGATCGTGACATCATCCGTCACGACCCGCACAAGCTGATCGAGGGTTGCCTGCTCGCTTCCTTCGCCATGCGGGCGCATGTTTGTTACATCTACATCCGCGGCGAGTTCTACAACGAGGCGGTGGTGCTGCAGCGCGCCATCGACGAGGCCACCGATGCCGGCCTGATCGGGCGCAACGCCTGTGGTTCCGGCTGGGACTTTTTTCTCCACCTTCATCGTGGCGCCGGGGCCTACATCTGCGGCGAGGAGACCGCGCTGCTGGAGAGCCTCGAGGGCAAGAAGGGCATGCCACGGCTGAAGCCGCCGTTCCCGGCGGCGGTCGGTCTCTACGGTTGCCCCACCACGGTAAACAACGTCGAGAGCATCGCGGTGGTGCCGGCTATCCTGGGCCGCGGGGCCGCCTGGTTTTCTGCCCTCGGCAGGCCGAGGAATTCGGGAACGAAACTGTTCTGCATCTCGGGCCACGTGAACAAGCCGTGTAACGTGGAGGAAGAACTCGGCATTCCACTGCGCGAGTTGATCGACACCTATGCGGGCGGCGTGCGCGGCGGGTGGGACAATCTGCTCGCGGTAATTCCGGGCGGAGCGAGCGTGCCGGTGATCCCGAGGAGCATCTGCGACACGGTGCTGATGGATTTCGACAGCCTGCGCGACGTGAAGTCGGGCCTGGGCACCGCAGCCGTCATCGTGATGGACAAATCCACGGACATCATCAAGGCGATCGCCCGCCTCTCGCAATTCTACAAGCATGAGAGCTGTGGCCAGTGCACGCCCTGTCGCGAAGGCACGGGTTGGATGATGCGGGTGATGAACCGCATGGTGCAGGGCCGCGCCGAGCCCGAGGAAATCGATACGCTGGAACAGGTGACGCGCCAGGTGGAGGGTCACACGATCTGCGCCCTGGGCGACGCGGCGGCGTGGCCGATCCAGGGCCTGATCCGGCATTTCCGTCCGGTGATCGAGGAGCGGATCGCGCACTACAAATCCGGGCGCATCGCGGCGGCGGCTCGCATGGCGGCGGAGTAGGGACATGGCAAAGGTCACCGTCGACGGCATCGACGTCGAAGTCCCGAACGGCTCGAACGTGTTGCAGGCCTGCGAGGCCGCGGGGGTCGAAGTCCCACGGTTCTGCTACCACGACCGGCTTTCGGTTGCCGGCAACTGCCGCATGTGCCTGGTGGAGATCGAGAAGACGCCACCCAAGCCGTTCGCGTCCTGTGCCTATCCAGTGGCCGACGGAATGGTGGTGCACACCGATACGCCGATGGTGCGTGCCGCGCGCCGCGGGGTGATGGAATTCCTGCTCATCAATCATCCGCTGGATTGCCCGATCTGTGACCAGGGCGGCGAGTGCGACCTGCAGGACCAAGCCATGGGCTACGGCCACGACCATTCGCGCTATGCCGAGAACAAGCGCGCGGTGCGCGACAAGGATCTTGGCCCGCTGGTGAAGACGGTGATGACACGCTGCATCCACTGCACGCGCTGTATCCGGTTTTCCACCGAGATCGCCGGTGTCTCCGAGCTTGGCGCCACCGCGCGCGGCGAGAGCATGGAGGTCGGCACCTATGTGGCCAAGGCGCTGTCCTCGGAGCTTTCCGGCAACCTGATCGACATCTGTCCGGTCGGAGCCCTGACCTCCAAACCCTATGCCTTCGTGGCGCGGCCGTGGGAATTGAAGAAGACCGATAGCGTGGATGTGCTGGATGCGGTCGGCGCCGCCATCCGCGTCGACAGCCGTGGGACCGAGGTGCTGCGCGTGCTGCCGCGCATCAACGAAGACGTCAATGAGGAGTGGCTGGCCGACAAGAGCCGGTTTTCCGTCGACGGATTGAAGCGGCGGCGGCTGGACGGTTGCTGGGTGCGCCGCGCCGGCGCGTTGCAGCGCGCCTCATGGCCCGAGGCTTTTGCTGCCATCGAGGCGAAGCTGCGGGGCCTCGATGGCAGTCGCATCGGCGCGCTTGCCGGCAATCTGTCCGATGCCGAGAGCATGCTGGCGCTGAAGGACCTGTTCACCGCGCTCGGTTCGGCCAATCTCGACTGCCGTCAGGATGGTGCGCATGCCGACGCCGGGCGTCGCGATTTCTATACGTTCAACACGTCCATTGCCGGGATCGAGGCGGCGGATGCGCTGCTGATCGTCGGGTCCAATCCGCGCCGCGAGGCACCGCTGATCAACGCGCGTATCCGCAAGCGCTGGCTGCAAGGCGGCTTTCCCATTGCACTGATCGGCGAGGCTGCAGAGCTGACCTACGGTTTTGACCGCATTGGCGACGGACCGGAGACCATCGCGGCGCTGCTGGGCGGCGGGCAGGCTTTTTCCGACGTTCTGAAAGCGGCCAAACAGCCGATGCTCATCCTGGGTCAGGGTGCGCTGGCGCGGCCGGATGGGGCCGACGTACTGGCGGCCTGCTGGCAGCTGGCTGCCGCCACCGGCATGCTTCGTCCGGAGTGGCACGGCTTCAACGTGCTGCACACCGCGGCGTCGCGGGTCGGCGCGCTCGACCTGGGTTTCCTGCCGGGGCCAGGCGGCAAGCCGCTCGGGCAGATGCTGGACGGCGGCGTCGACGTGCTGTGGCTGCTCGGCGCCGATGAATTCGATAGCGACGCGATCGGCCGCGATACCTTCGTCGTCTATCAGGGCAGCCACGGCGACCGGGGTGCCGCCCGAGCTGACGTTATTCTGCCGGGCGCCGCGTACACCGAAAAGAATGGTACCTACGTCAATACCGAAGGCCGTGTGCAACGCGGCGAGCTCGCGGTCTATCCGCCGGGCGAGGCGCGCGAGGACTGGAAAATCCTGCGGGCCTTCAGTGCCTATGCCGGCCGCACCCTGCCGTACGACGATATCGCGGCGTTGCGGGCGCGGCTGGAGCAGGTGAACCCGGTGTTCGCCCGCACCGACATCCTGCCGCGCTTCGGATGCGCCGACACCACCGGCCCCACCGGCGATCCCGCGCGGATGGGCACTGCCGCCTTCGCGCCGTGGATCGACAACTACTACCAGACCGACCCGATCAGCCGCGCCAGCCCGACCATGGCCGAGTGCACCCGGGTTCATGCGCCGGCGTCGGCGCAGGCGGCGGAGTAACCCGCGATGGCCGCATTTCTCAGCGCATTCTTTGCCAACCCGTTCGGCATTCTCGTGCTCACCGTGCTGAAGGCGCTGGCCATCCTGGTGCCGTTGCTGGTCGGCGTCGCCTACCTCACCTACGCCGAGCGCAAGGTGCTGGCCGCCATGCAGTTGCGCAAGGGCCCCAACGTGGTGGGTTGGTTCGGCCTGTTGCAGCCCTTCGCCGACGCCATCAAGATGGTGATGAAGGAAACGGTGATCCCGACCGGCGCCAACCGCGTGCTGTTCCTGATGGCGCCGATGCTGACCTTCTCGCTGGCCATGATCGCCTGGGCGGTGGTGCCGGTGAACGACGGCTGGGCGATCGCCGACATCAATGTGGGCGTACTCTATCTGTTCGCGATTTCCTCGCTCGGCGTCTATGGCATCGTCATCGCGGGCTGGGCGAGCAACTCGAAATACGCCTTCCTGGGGGCGCTGCGCTCGGCGGCGCAGATGGTCAGCTACGAGGTATCGATGGGCTTTGTCCTCGTCTCCGTGCTGCTCTGCGTCGGCAGCCTGAACCTGAACGACGTCGTGCGCGCCCAGCAGCATCTGTGGTTCTGCATTCCGCTGTTCCCGATGTTCGTGGTGTTCTTCATTTCCGCCCTCGCCGAGACGAACCGGGCGCCGTTCGACATTCCCGAGGGCGAGAGCGAGATCGTCGCCGGCTTCTTCGTCGAATACAGCAGCATGGCGTTCGGCCTGTTCTTCCTGGGCGAATACGCCAACATGTTCCTGATGAGCGCCATGACCAGCCTCTTGTTCCTGGGTGGCTGGTACGGACCGTTCGGGCTTCTGCCGGCGCTCGGGCCGATCTGGCTGATCCTCAAGATATGCGCCTGCCTGTTCGTCTTCCTGTGGGTGCGCGCCACTTTCCCGCGCTATCGCTACGACCAGCTCATGCGGTTGGGCTGGAAGGTGTTCCTGCCGCTTTCCCTCGTTTGGCTGGTGATCACGGCGGGTGCGCTGCTGGCGTTCGGGTGGCTGCCCCATGCCTGACCGAAACGGAGCCTGCTGATGGCGTTCCTCGACCGCACCGCGCGCGGCCTGTTGCTGGGCGAACTGCTCAGCGGCATGGCGCTGACCTTCGGCTACATCTTCAAGCGCAAGGCCACCATCAACTACCCGTACGAGAAGGGCCCGATCAGTCCGCGCTTCAAGGGCGAACATGCCTTGCGCCGCTACCCGAACGGTGAGGAGCGGTGTATCGCCTGCAAGCTGTGCGAAGCGATCTGCCCGGCCCAGGCCATCACCATCGAGGCCGAGCCGCGCGACGACGGATCGCGGCGGACCACCCGCTACGACATCGATATGACCAAGTGCATCTACTGCGGCCTCTGCGAGGAGGCCTGCCCGGTGGACGCCATCGTCGAGGGGCCGAATTTTGAGTTCGCTGCCGAAACACGTGAAGAACTGCTCTACAACAAGGCGAAGCTGCTCGAGAATGGCGACCGCTGGGAACCGGAACTGGCCCGCCGCCTCGAGATGGACGCTCCGTACCGCTGATGCCGAGAGAAAAAGCATGAGCACCCAACACCATCAGCCCAACGGGAGCGTGCGATGATTGCCGCTTTCCTGTTCTACGTGTTCGCCGCCATCCTGCTGGCTTCGGCCGCCATGGTGGTGTCGGCGCGTAACCCGGTGCACTCCGTGCTGTTCCTGATCCTGGCCTTCTTCAACGCCGCGGCATTGTTCGTGCTCGCCGGCGCCGAGTTCCTGGCGATGATCCTGGTCATTGTCTATGTCGGCGCGGTGGCGGTGCTGTTCCTGTTCATCGTCATGATGCTGGACATCAACTTCACCGAACTGCGCAGCGGCTATCAGCGCTATCTGCCGGTTGGGCTGGCCGTCGGGGCGGTGTTGCTGGCGGAGCTGGCGATGGTGCTGGGCGGCTGGAAAGTGGCCCCCGGAGCCGCCACCTTGCGCCTGGCGCCGGGAACGGCCGGGCTGTCCAACACCGCGCAACTTGGCCGCCTGATCTACACCGACTATATTTTCCTGTTCCAGGCCGCGGGGTTGGTGCTGCTGGTGGCGATGATCGGCGCGATCGTGCTGACGCTGCGCGACCGCACCCGTTCGCGCCACCAGAACGTCGCGCGGCAGCTGGCCCGCACCCCGGCGGACACGCTCGAACTGATGGATGTGCCGAGCCGTACCGGTGTCGGCGCACTCGGCATTCTGCGGCCCAAGCCGGCCGCGCCGGAGCCGGCCGGGGAAGCGCGTGGCGGAGGGCATTCCTGATGGTCGTCGGCCTTTTCCATTATCTGATCGTCGCCGCGTTGCTGCTGGTGATGGGGATCTTCGGCATCTTCCTGAATCGCAAGAACGTCATCATCATCCTGATGTCGATCGAGCTGATCCTGCTCGCCGCCAACCTGAACCTGGTGGCTTTTTCGGCCGCGCTCGACGATCTGGTGGGTCAGGTGTTCGTGATGTTCACCCTCACCGTGGCCGCCGCCGAGGCGGCGATCGGACTCGCCATCGTGCTCATCTATTTCCGCAACCGCGGCTCGATCCAGGTCGAGGACGTGAACCTGATGAAGGGCTGAGCCGATGCTGTTCGCCGTCGCCGTCTTCGCGCCGCTGTTC
Source organism: uncultured Acetobacteraceae bacterium (assembly GCA_964459005.1). Taxonomy (GTDB): domain Bacteria; phylum Pseudomonadota; class Alphaproteobacteria; order Acetobacterales; family Acetobacteraceae; genus Rhodovastum. The sequence continues at coordinate 12,361 of CAYWOW010000049.1, read as the reverse complement.
GGCTCCGCCGTCGCCGGGTTCTTCGGCAAGGCCATCGGAGACCGCGCCGCCCAGGCGGTCACTATCCTGTGCATGCTGCTGGCTTCGGCCTGCGGCGTCGCTGCCTTCGTGCAACTGGTCTATCTGGGCGGCTCGCCCGGCGTGGTCTCGCTCGGCACCTGGGTGGAGGCGGGCAGCTTTCATGTGAATTGGGCGCTGCGCTATGACCCGCTGTCCGCCGTCATGGTGACCATGGTCACCTGTGTGGCCACCCTGATCCACATCTACAGCGTCGGCTACATGAGCCACGACGCGAGCATCTGGAAGTTCTTCAGCTACCTGAGCCTGTTCAGCTTCGCCATGCTCATGCTGGTGACGGCCGACAACCTGCTGCAGCTGTTCTTCGGCTGGGAAGGCGTTGGCCTGATGAGCTATCTGTTGATCGGTTACTGGTACGACCGTCCCGCCGCCTGCGCCGCCGCCATCAAGGCGTTCATCGTCAACCGCATCGGCGACCTCGGATTCGCGCTTGGCATCGCGCTGGTGTTCTGGACGTTCGGCTCGATCGACTTCACCACCATCTTCGGCGCGGTCGGTCAGCACCTGGCTGATTCCTACACCGTGCTGGGCACCCAGTGGCGCGCCTTCGAAGTGATCGGTGTTCTGCTGTTCATCGGCGCCATGGGCAAATCGGCGCAGCTTGGCCTGCATGTCTGGCTGCCCGACGCCATGGAAGGCCCGACCCCGGTCTCCGCCCTCATCCACGCCGCCACCATGGTGACCGCCGGCGTGTTCTTGATCGCGCGGTTCTCGCCGGTGATCGATTACGCCCCCGGCGCGCTCGCCTTCATCACCTTCATCGGCGCTTCGACCGCTTTGTTCGCCGCCACCATCGGCTGCGTGCAGAACGACATCAAGCGGGTGATCGCCTATTCCACCTGTTCGCAGCTCGGTTACATGTTCATCGCCGCCGGCGTCGGCGCCTACCAGGATTCGATCTTTCACCTGCTGACGCACGCCTTCTTCAAGGCGCTGTTGTTCCTCGCCGCCGGCAGCGTCATCCACGCCATGTCCGACGAACAGGACATGCGTCGCATGGGCGGCATCTGGAAGCGAATTCCGCTGACTTACATCGTCATGTGGGTCGGCAGCCTGGCGCTGGCCGGTGTGTTTCCGTTCGCCGGCTACTACTCCAAGGACGCCATCCTGGAAGTCGCCTGGGCGTCCGGGACCGGCATCGGCGCCTATGGCTTCTGGTGCGGCCTGATCGCGGCCTTCCTTACCGGGTTCTATTCCTGGCGGCTGATCATCCTCACCTTCCATGGCAGCCCGCGCGCCGATGCGCACACCATGGAGCACGTGCACGAATGCCCGCCGGTGATGGCCGTGCCGCTGGTGCTGCTGGCCGTCGGCGCACTGGTCGTCGGCTATGCTTTCCACGAGCAGTTGCTCGGACCCGACTGGATCGCGTTCTGGGGCCAGTCGATCCAGATCGCGCCGACCAATCACGTGTTGGCGGCGGCGGAGACGGACCCGGAGTGGGTCTGGATGTCGCCATCGGTGGTCGGGCTGGCCGGTATCGCGCTCGCCTATCTGTTCTACATGGCGGCGCCGACACTGCCGGTGCTGCTGGCCGCGCGATTCCGACCGGTCTACCGGCTGCTGCTGAACAAATGGTATGTCGATGAGCTCTACGACGCGCTGCTGGTGCGTCCGTCGCTCGCGCTCGCCCGGCTGGTCTGGCAGGTCGGCGACGCCACCATCATCGATGGCGTGGCGAACGGCATCGCCTCGCTCACCGAGGACGGGTCGGCGCGGATGGTGAAGTTGCAGACCGGCTCCATCGCGATGTACGCCTTCGCCATGCTGATCGGCCTCGTGGTGGCGAGTTGCCTCGTGCTGCTCCTCATGGTCGTGCGGTGAGTGCGATGAACCTCCTGGACTTTCCCTTGCTCTCGCTGCTCACCTGGCTGCCACTGGTTGGCTGCGTGGTCATCCTGTCGGTGCGCGGGGATGAGGCGACCGTCGCCTCCAACGCCCGCTGGACCGCGCTGTGGACCAGCCTGATCGTGTTCGCCCTGTCGCTGGTGCTGTGGGTCCGCTTCGACAAGTCCGACCCCGGTTTCCAATTCGTCGAGAGCGCAACGTGGCTGCCGCAATGGGGCATCACCTACAAGATGGGCGTGGACGGCATTGCCGTGCTGTTCGTCCTGCTGTCCACCGTGCTGACGCCGATCTGCATCCTGGCGAGCTGGGAGTCCATCACCGTCAGGGTGCGCGAGTACATGCTCGCCTTCCTGGTGCTGGAAACCATGATGGTGGGGATGTTCTGCGCCCTGGACTTCGTCGTTTTCTACATGTTCTTCGAGGGCGTGCTGTTGCCGATGTACCTCATCATCGGCATCTGGGGCGGCCCGAGGCGGGTCTATGCGGCGATCAAATTCTTTCTGTTCACGCTGACCGGGTCGGTGCTCATGCTGCTGGCCTTGCTGGCCATGTGGTACACCGCCGGCACCACCGACATCCCGACGCTGCTGCACACGGCTTTTCCGGCCTCGATGCAGACCTGGCTGTTCCTGGCCTTTCTGGCGTCCTTTGCGGTCAAGGTGCCGATGTGGCCGGTGCACACGTGGCTGCCTGACGCGCATGTCGAGGCGCCCACGGCGGGCTCGGTCATCCTGGCTGGTGTGCTGCTGAAGATGGGGGCATACGGTTTCCTGCGTTTCTCGGTGCCCATGCTGCCCGCCGCCTCGGCCAGCCTGGCGCCGCTGATGTTCACGCTGTCCGTGGTGGCGGTGATCTACACGTCCTACGTCGCCCTGGCGCAACAGGACATGAAGAAGCTGATTGCCTATTCGTCCGTCGCCCACATGGGTGTGGTGACGATCGGCATCTTCACGTTCAATGTGCAAGGCATCTCCGGCGCAATGTTCCAGATGCTCAGCCACGGCATCGTCTCCGGCGCGCTGTTCCTCTGCGTCGGCGTCGTCTACGACCGCATGCACACCCGCGAGATCGCCCGTTACGGCGGCCTGGCCGACCGCATGCCGGTCTATGCCTTCGTGTTCATGCTGTTCACCCTGGCCAGCATGGGCCTGCCCGGCACCAGCGGTTTCGTCGGCGAATTCCTGGTGCTGGTCGGCGCCTTCAAGGTGAATTTCTGGCTCGCCCTGCTCGGCTCGCTGGGCATGATCCTGGGCACTGCCTACATGCTCTGGCTATACCGCCGGGTGATCTTCGGCACCATCACCCGCGTCGAGTTGCGCGATATCCTCGACCTCTCGCCGCGCGAAGTGGCGGTGTTCGCGCCGCTGGTCATCCTGACGCTGTGGATGGGCGTCTACCCGTCCAGCTTCAGCGGATTCTGGGACGCCAGCGTCGGCGCCATGGTGGAGCATCACCAGGCCGCGCTGGCCACCGCCGTGAAACTCGCCGGAGTGCTGCACTGATGAACTGGTTCCTCGCGCTCCCCGAGATCGTGCTGGCCTGCTGCGGCATGGGCATCCTGATGTTCGGCGTGCTGAGCAAGCGCGACAGGTTTTTCCCTGCCTCCATGCTGACGGTCGGCGCCTTCCTGATCGCCGCCGTGCTGGTCATCGCGGGTCCGGCGGGGCAGGGCTACAACGGGCTGTTCACCACCGACACCTTCAGCGCCTTCGCCAAGGTGCTGGTGCTGGTGGCGGCATCCCTCGGCGTCATCGTCTCGCTCGACTACGCCGCGCACGCGAACCTGCGCCGGTTCGAATTCCCGGTACTCATGCTCTACGCCACCGTCGGCATGATGGTGATGGTCTCGGCCACCAACCTGATGTCGCTCTATCTCGGGCTGGAGTTGCAGTCGCTGTCGATCTACGTGCTCGCCGCCTTCGCCCGCGACGAACTGCGCAGTGCCGAGGCGGGGCTGAAGTATTTTGTTCTGGGTTCGCTGGCATCGGGGCTGCTGCTCTACGGCATCTCGCTGGTGTACGGCTTCGCCGGCACCATGGAGTTCGACCGGCTGGTGCGCGCGCTGGCCGACCCGGCGGCCGCCTCGGCCGGGCTGATCGTCGGCCTCGTGTTCATCGTCGCGGGCCTCGCCTTCAAGATCTCCGCCGTGCCGTTCCACATGTGGACGCCGGACGTTTACGAGGGCGCGCCCACCCCGGTTACCGCCTTCATGAGCACCGCGCCCAAGGTGGCCGGCATCGCCCTGCTGATGCGCGTCATGGCCAGCCCGTTCGGCCACCTGCTGGTACAGTGGCAGCAGATCATCATCGTGGTCGCCATCCTGTCCATGCTGCTGGGCTCGCTGGCCGCCATCGGGCAGCGCAACATCAAGCGGCTGATGGCCTATTCGTCCATCGGCCACATCGGCTATGCGCTGATCGGCCTGGCCGCCGGCAGTCAGGCCGGATTGCGCGGCGTGCTGATCTACATGCTGACCTACGTGTTCATGAACGCCGGCACGTTTGCCTGCATCCTGGCCATGCGCCGGCGCGGGCGCATGCTCGAACAGATTTCCGACCTTTCCGGACTGGCGCGGACCGATCCCGGGCTGGCGCTGGCCTTCGCCGTGTTCATGTTCAGCATGGCCGGCATTCCGCCGTTCGCCGGCTTCTGGGGCAAGTACTTCATCTTCACCGCCGCCGTGCAGTCCGGGCTGTGGACGCTCGCGGTGATCGGCGTGCTCACCAGCGTGATCGGCGCCTACTACTATATCCGCATCATCAAGGTGATCTACTTCGACGCCGCGGTGGAGGCCTTCGATGCATGCCCGGCGTCGCTGTCGGTGGTCGCCGCGGCGAGCGCGGCGTTCACCACCTTCTTCTTCCTGATACCGGCCCCGTTCGTGGCGGCGGCAGAAGCGGCGGCGAAGGTATTCAGCTTTTGATATCCAGCGCCTGGCGACTGGAGGTCCACGACAGCCTGCCGTCCACCGCCGACCTCTGCCGCAGCCGCGCCGAGGCCGGCGAACCCGAGGGGCTGGCCATCCTGGCACGCCAGCAGACCGCGGGGCATGGCACCCGCGGCCGGTCCTGGACCGGGGCGGTGGGGAATCTGTTTCTTTCGGTCCTGCTGCGCCCCGGTGGGCCGGCGGGCGAGGCATCACAATGGTCGTTGCTGGCCGGGGTGGCGCTGGCCGAGGCACTGTCGGCCGATCTGCCTGATAAAGCGGTGCTGGCGCTGAAATGGCCGAACGACGTGCTGCTGCACGGACGCAAGGTCGCCGGCATCCTGCTCGAGAGCGCCGCCGACGCGCGGGGCGGCCTGGTCTGGCTATCCATCGGATTAGGTGCCAATCTGGCGACGGCGCCGCCCGTGCCGGGGCGCGGCATTGCTTGCCTGGCCGAGTGCGGGCCGCCCCCGCCGCCCGAAACCATGGCCCGGCGCGTGCTGGCGGCCTTGGCGCAGTGGCGGGATGTGCGTGCCCATGCCGGCTTCGCCCCGGTGCGTGCCGCTTTTCTCGCCCGGGCGCCGGCGCACGGCACGCGCATCACGCTGCGCCTCGGCGAGCGGATGCTGGATGGCGCGTTTGCCGGGCTGGGGGAGGATGGTTCGCTGCTGTTGCGCACCGGTGGGCGCGTGCAGGCCTTCGCCGCCGGCGAAGTGACGTTCGGCAACGGGAACTGAAGGATGCGGGAGGCCCCATGCTGCTGGTGATCGATGCCGGCAACACCAATGTGGTGATGGCGGTGCGCGACGGCGGCAGCTGGCGCGGCACCTGGCGCATCGCCACCGAGACGCAGCGCACGTCGGACGAGTATGCGGTCTGGCTGCTCACTCTGCTGCAGCATGTCGGCCTGACGCGCGCCGACATCACCGCCGCGGTGATCGGCACGGTGGTGCCGGCCGCGCTCTACCACCTGCGCCGGCTGGTGCGCGACTGGTTCGACGTCGAGCCGCTGATCGCCCGCGCCGCGGTCAACTGGGGTTTCGCCATCAAGGTGGACAACCCGGAGGAGGTCGGCGCCGACCGGCTGCTGAACGCGCTCGCCGGTCACCGCAAGTATATCGGTCCACTGGTGGTGATCGACTTTGGCACCGCCACCACGTTCGACGTGGTGGATGGCCAGGGCGCCTATCTGGGCGGCGTCATCGCGCCCGGCATCAACCTGTCCATCGAGGCGTTGCACAGTGCCGCCGCGCGCCTGCCGCGCATCGGCATCGGCCGCCCGCAGGCGGTGATCGGCACCAATACCATCGCTGCCATGCAGTCCGGCATCTACTGGGGCTATGTCGCCATGATCGAGGGCTTGGTGGAGCGCATCCAGGCGGAGTATTCGGGTGGGCTGAAGGTCATCGCGACCGGCGGGCTGGCGCCATTGCTGGCCGAAGGCACGACGATAATCGGGCACATCGATCCCGATCTGACGCTGGACGGGTTGCGCATGTTGGTGGAACAGAATCCTGTCCCCACATTGAGCCGCGACAGGGCACGCTATTTGCCCGATCATGAGTGATTGCGGCCCGCCCCGGCGGGAAGCTGACGGAGCGGGCTGACCGATGGTGGCTGCGAATAAGGATCTGGCCTTCCTGCCGCTGGGCGGGACCGGCGAGATCGGCATGAATTTGAACCTGTACCGCTGCGGCGGGTCCTGGCTGGCGGTGGATTGCGGCATCGGTTTCGGCGGCTCGGAGCACCCCGAGGTCGAAACCATGGTGGCCGACCCCGGCTTTATCGCCGAGCGGCGCGACCGGCTGGTCGGCCTGGTCATCACCCATGCCCATGAGGACCATGTCGGCGCGGTCGCGCATCTGTGGCGCGCCCTGCGCTGCCCGGTCTACGCCACCCCGTTCACCGCCGCGGTGCTGCGCCGCAAGCTGGCCGAGGCGCAGTTGCTGAACGAGGTGCCGCTGCGGGTGGTGGAGCCCGGTGGCAGTTTCGAGCTGCCGCCGTTCTCGTTGCAGTACATACGCATGGCGCACTCCATCCCGGAGGCGCAGTCGCTGGTCATTCGCACCCCGGCCGGCACCGTGCTGCACACCGGCGACTGGAAGCTCGACCCGGACCCGCTGATCGGCCCGCGCACCGACGAGGCGGCGCTGGCGAAGCTGGGCGAGGAGGGGGTGCTGGCGATGATCTGCGACTCCACCAATGCCATGGTGGAGGGGCATTCCGGGTCGGAAGCGGATGTCCGGCGCTCGCTGTCCGTCCTTGTCCGCTCGCTGCAGGGCCGCATTGCCGTGACCTGTTTCGCCAGCAACGTGGCGCGCGTGGAATCGGTGGCGCTGGCTGCCCGCGATGCCGGCCGCCGGGTGGTGATGGTGGGCCGCTCGCTGCGCAATATCGACGCCGCCGCGCGGGAATGCGGCTACCTCAAGGGCATTGCGCCGTTCGCCAGCGAGGATGACGCCGCCGACATCCCCGACGACCGCCTGCTCATCCTGGTCACCGGCAGTCAGGGCGAGCCACGCTCGGCGCTGGCGCGCATCGCGCTGGACCAGCACCCGCGCATCGAGCTGGGCGAGGGCGACACGGTGGTGTTCTCCAGCCGCGTCATCCCGGGCAACGAGCGCGCCATCGGCACGGTGCAGGACAATCTGGTGCGCCGGGGCGTGCGGCTGATGACCGATGCCGACCACGCCATCCACGTCTCCGGCCATCCCGCCCGCGACGAGTTGCGCCGGCTCTACCGCCTGGTGAAGCCGCCGGTGGCGGTGCCGGTGCACGGCGAATGGCGGCATCTGTCCGCCCACGCCGAACTGGCGCAGGCCGCCGGCGCCACCCCGGTGCTGGTGGAGGACGGCGACATCCTCAACCTCGCCCCTGGCCGCGTCGAGATCGTCGACAGCGCCCCGGTCGGCCGGCTGGTGCTGGACGGCAACCGCCTGGTGCCGCTCGCCGGCGGCGTGATGGCGGCGCGCCGGCGCATGCTGTTCAACGGGGTGGCGGTCGCCAGCGTCGCGGTTGACGAGGCCGGCCGCCTGCGTGGGCGCCCGCACATCAGCGTCCCCGGCCTGTTCGACACCGGCGATCCCGAGAGCGAGCGCATCGCCGACGAACTGGCCGAGGCGATCGCCGAGCTGCCGGCGCCCTCGCGGCGCGACGATACCGCGCTGACCGAGGCGGCCAAGACGGCGCTGCGCCGCGTGCTCGGCCGCCGGCTGCTGAAGCGGCCGCTGGTCGATGTGCACGTCCTGCGGGTCTGACGGCGATGACCTGGTTCACCGGAGTCCTGCTCTATGTACTGATCTGGTGGACGGCGCTGTTCGCCGTGCTGCCCTGGGGCACGCATCCCGTCGCCGATCCCGACTCCGCCACCGGCTGGCGCGGCGCGCCGGCACGGCCGCGGATGGGGCTGAAGGTGCTGGCGACCACGCTGGTGTCGGCGGTGATCTGGGGGCTCTGCTACCTGTTGATCAGCAGCTCGTGGCTGAGCTTCCGATCGGGCTGGCTGGCGTTGCCGCCCACGCATTAGGCAATTGCCTTACGAATGGAATGTTGCTGTCCAGAACTAGGGCAAACCCCGTCTGGAGAGGCAAAATTTAGGGGAAAAGACGCAATTTTCCATTGGACGCCCCTTCAACCGGGGGTCCATCATCACGGTCAGGAAGAGGATTGTTTCCTCCTCCTGCCGTGTGACTGGCGTTTCCTCCCTAAACTTGGCCCGCTGCGCCTTGCGCGGCGGGCCTTTTTCTATGTAGGCGATTTGTCGCCTGGCTGTCACGCGGTTTTGGCTGCCAAGGGGCGGGGTCGGCAAGAATTTATTGCGTGCGATCCTGGTGCAGCGCACAAAGCTTTCTCGCCGCAACCAATTGGGTTGCTGGGGCGGCGCGACGCGGACAACCCGGACGGCCGCGATCGCGAGCCCGATGAATGCCGTCTGGCGACGCGCCTCATCCCCCGCTAGGGTCCGCCGCGCCGACCTCCCAGATACGGATCTTTGCTCATGCGCCTGTCCCGCGGCTTCGTGCCGACTCTCAAGGAAACCCCGACCGAGGCGCAGATCGCCTCGCACCGGCTGATGCTGCGCGCCGGCCTGGTGCGACAGACCTCCGCCGGCATCTACGCGTGGCTGCCGGCGGGCTGGCGGGTGCTGCAGAACATCACCCGGATCGTGCGCGAGGAACAGGATGCCGCCGGCGCCCAGGAAATCCTGATGCCGACCATCCAGTCCGCCGATCTGTGGCGCCAGAGCGGCCGCTACGACGCCTACGGCCCGGAAATGCTGCGCATCAAGGACCGCCACGACCGCGAGATGCTGTACGGGCCGACCAATGAGGAAATGATCACCGACATCTTCCGCCAGTCCGTGAAGTCCTACCGCGAGCTGCCGCAGAACCTCTACCACATCCAGTGGAAGTTCCGCGACGAGGTCCGCCCGCGCTTCGGCGTCATGCGCGGCCGCGAGTTCCTGATGAAGGACGCCTATTCCTTCGCCGCGGACTACGAGGGCGCGGTAATCGAATACCGCAAGATGATGCTGGCCTACATGCGCACCTTCCAGCGTCTCGGCCTGAAGGCGATTCCGATGCGCGCCGATACCGGCCCGATCGGCGGCAACCTCAGCCACGAATTCATCATCCTTGCCCCGACCGGCGAGAGCCAGGTTTACTACGACGCCGCCTTCGAACGGATCGATCCCGCTTCGGGCGAGTTTTCCTTCGACTCCGAGTCCGACCTCGCCCGCTTCTACGAGCGCCTGACCACGCCGTATGCCGCCACTGACGAGGAGCACGACCCCGCGGTCTGGGAAGGGGTGGCCGACAAGCGAGAGGGCCGCGGCATCGAGGTCGGCCATATTTTCTACTTCGGCACCAAATACAGCGAACCGATGGGCCTGACCCTCGCCGGCCCCGACGGCCGGCCGCTGGTGCCGCACATGGGCAGCTACGGCATCGGCGTCTCCCGCCTGGTGGGCGCCATCATCGAAGCCTCGCACGACCCGGCCGGCATCATCTGGCCGGACAGCGTCGCCCCGTGGAAGGCCGCCCTGCTCAACCTGAAGCCCGGGGACGCGGCGTGCGATGCCATCTGCACGGAAATCTACGCGCGGCACGGCGCCGACCTGCTTTACGACGACCGCGAAGACCGCGCCGGAGTGAAATTCGCCGACGCCGACCTCATGGGCCACCCGTGGCAGATCGTTGTCGGCCCCCGCGGCGCCGTCAACGGGCGGGTGGAACTGAAGCGCCGCGCCAGCGGGGAACGGGTCGAACTCACGCTGGCCGACGCCCTGGCCCGTATCGCCTGAGCGGCCGGCCGATGTTCAATGCCTTCGAACGCGCGGTTGCCGGGCGCTACCTGCGCGCCCGCAAGGGCGAGCGTTTCGTCTCGATCATTGCCATCTTCTCGCTCGTCGGCATCGCGCTCGGGGTCGCCACTCTGATCGTGGTGAGCAGCGTCATGAGCGGCTTCCAGACCGAGCTGGTTTCCCGCGCGCTTGGCATCAACGGCCATATCAGCATCGTGGCCTATGGTGACGAGCGCATCGATGGGTATGAGCCGCTGCTGGCGAAGATGCGCGCCGTGCCCGGGGTGGTGTCGGTGCTCCCCGTGCTGGACGGCCAGGCGCTGTTGAGCGCCGACAACGGTGCCTCGCGCGGGGTACTGGTGCGCGGCGTCACCAACGCCGATCTGCGGGCGCTGCCCCAAATCGGCGATCACATCCTTGCCGGCAGCCTCGATCATTTCATCGGCGACGACGCGATCGCCATCGGTGTCGTCATGGCCGGTTCCAACCGCCTGACGGTCGATTCCCCGGTCACCCTGATCTCGCCGCGCGGCGCCGCCACCGTCATCGGCATGGTGCCGCGGATACGCACCTTCAAGGTGGTGGCCGTGTTCGACGCGGGGCTCTACGACTACAACGCCGGCGTGGTGTTCCTGCCGTTGCCGATGGCCCAGGCATATTTCCAAAAGCCGGGTGCGGTCACCGGCTTCCAGATCCGCGTCGCCGATCCCGAACACATCGATACGGTCATGCGCCCGCTCGCCGAGATCCTTGCCGGTCGCCACCTGCTGGTGCGCGACTGGCGCCATGCCAACGAACAGATCATCGGCGTGCTGCAGGTGCAGAAGGACACCATGTTCATCGTGCTCGGCATGATCGTGCTGGTGGCCGCGTTCAACGTGATTTCCTCGCTGATCATGCTGGTCAAGGACAAGCGCGCCGACATCGCCGTGTTGCGCACGCTCGGCGCGGGCAGCGGCTCGGTGCTGCGCATCTTCCTGTTGTGCGGCGCGTTCGTCGGCGTCAGCGGCACCGCGATCGGCACGCTGATCGGCATCGTCTTCTGCCACAACATCGTGGCGATCCAGCATTTCGTCGAACATGTGACCGGCGGCCAGGTGTTCGATTCCTCGGTGTTCCTACTGTCCACGCTGCCGGACACCGTGGCATGGGGAGACGTGGCGCGCGTCGTGGCGCTCGGGCTCGCGCTGTCGCTGCTGGCCACGCTCTATCCAAGCTGGCGGGCGGCGCGCACCGACCCGATCGAGGCATTGCGCAGTGAGTGACGCGGTGGCTCTCGAGTTGCGCGGCGTCGTGCGAAGCTTCCGCAGCGGCGAGGGCATGTTGCCGGTGCTGCGTGGCGCGGACCTGGCGTTGCGGGCGGGCGAGATCGTGGCTCTGGTGGCGCCCTCGGGGGCGGGCAAGTCGACGCTGCTGCACCTGGCCGGGCTGTTGGAAAAGCCGGACGGCGGCCAGATTTTCTTCGACAGCCGCGATGTCGGCGCGCTCGGCGACGGCGAGCGTACCGCGATCCGTCGCGACGGCATCGGCTTCGTCTATCAGTTCCATCATCTGCTCGGCGAATTTTCCGCCCTCGAGAACGTGATGTTGCCGCAGATGATCGCCGGCGTATCGCGCCGCGCCGCCGCGCCGCGGGCGCGGGCGCTGCTGGAGGCGTTCGGGCTGGGGAGCCGAGTGGACCATCTGCCCGGCAAGCTTTCGGGCGGCGAGCAGCAGCGGGTGGCGATCGCGCGGGCGATGGCCAATGCGCCGCGCGTGCTGCTGGCCGACGAGCCCACCGGCAACCTCGATGTCGCGACGGCAGCGGTGGTGTTCGAGGAGTTGCTGCACAGCGTGCGGGCGCAGGGCTTGGCGGCGCTGATCGCCACCCACAATCCCGACCTCGCGGCGCGGATGGACCGCAGGGTGACGCTGCACGACGGCCACGTCGTCCCGCTCGGATAAGGGTGGCTGGGTCGCCGCTGCTTACGGTGGACCACCGATTACGGGGTGCCCCAGTGTCCGTGCGGCGCGGATCAGGGCGGCGTCGCGCGTTGCCAGGGGTAACCGCCGGCGCACGGCAAGGTCGAGATAGGTCGCATCATAGGCGGTCAGCCCATAGCGGCGTGCCAGCTCGAGCACGGGACCCTGCGCCCGGGACGGATCGTCGTCGGTCTCGATGTCCAGGCCGCCCAGCAGGTCGAGCAAGGCCGCACCGGTATCGGCGG
>CAYWOW010000048.1:0-20300 GCA_964459005.1 uncultured Acetobacteraceae bacterium | reverse complement strand
TCATCGAGGCCTATCGCGACATCCTGGCGATCGTCCGCGACTTCATGCTGCCGCCAACCGACTAAAGCGTGATCGCTTGCCGCGGAACCGTCGGAAAGCGCTAATCACGCTCTCGAACAAAGACCTGGAGCATGGTCGCTTCGCCAATCGGAAGCGATCATGTTCCGGCGCCGCCCTCCGGCGTCACCACGAGCCTGGCCATGTCCATCAGGGACCGCCATAGCCGTGCACCATCGATGATCGTCGCTCCTCAGGTCTCATCGTTGCGGCCCTGCGCGCGCAGGGCGGTCAGTGCGTAGATGGTCCGCAAGGTCGGCACATCGATATCCACCACTCCGGCGAGCTCGATCACTGAGCCTAGGATCGAGTCGAGTTCCAGTCGCTTGCCCGCCAGGTAATCCAGCAGCATCGATGTCCTGACGTTGCCGGTTGCCGCCGAGGCGGCGATCCGATCACCGATCGACAACTCCAGCTCGGCCCCGAGGTGCTCGGCCACCACCGCCGCCTCTTCCATCATGCGTCGCACCACCGCGCGGGACCCGGGATCGGCGCAAATTTTGCCCGGACTGGCGCCGGTGAGCACGCTGAGAGGGTTGAACGCAAGATCGCCCGCCAGCTTCGTCCAGATCCGCGGCCGGATATCGGCAACCGCGACGCTCTCGAACCCGGCTGTCCAGAACAGTGCCGCAATTTCCGGGTTCGTTGGCATGGTCATCGAGCGGTCGTGGGTCACCGGGTCGCCGAAGGTGAACCGCTGGCCGCCGACGTGACGGATGCGGCCAACTCCCGGAGTCTCGACCGTCACATCGGTCAGGGTACCGACGACCCGGTCGAGCGGAATGGCCGCGAGGCTGCCGTCGTCGTCGAGCGATCGCAGTTGGCAACCCGCGAGTGGGGCCGGCTGACCGTACGGATACCACCACGGGATGCCGTTGACGATCGGTACAATCGCCGTCCGCGGGCCGATGAGCTGCGCGAGCGTGGTCAGGACACCGCGAAGGCTGTAGGCCTTCACGCAAAGAATGACGAGATCCTGCGGGCCGATGGACAGCGCGTCGTCGGTAATCGCCACCGGGTGACGCGTGGTCAGGCCTTCCGGCGAGATCATCTGAATGCCCTCGCGGCGAATGGCGATAACCGCCGCGGTGCGGCGGGCAATCAATGTCACCTGATGCTCGGCGGGCGGCATGCGAGCGGCGATCAGGCAGCCGACGGCGCCGGCACCGACGATGGCGATACGCATGTCAGCGGTCCTTCAAGGGTTCACCGCCGCGTCGGCAGTCGCGAACTCTCGGGGAATCCGCCAATTGCGGCCGGGCAAGGCCTCCAGCAGGCTCCTGGTATAGGGTTCGCTGGGTTGCGACAGAACCTTGTCGGCCGGCCCGTATTCGACGATGCGGCCGTGCTGCATGACACCCACGGTATCGCAAATCTCCGCGGCAATCCGCAGATCGTGGGTGATGAACAGCATCGCGAGGTTCAGGCGATGGCGGATATCGTCCAGCAGACGTAGCACCTGGGACTGCACCGACGCGTCCAGCGCGGACACCGGCTCGTCGGCGATCAGCAGGGCTGGTTTGACCGCCAGCGCGCGGGCGATGGAAATGCGTTGGCGCTGCCCGCCGGAGAATTCATGCGGGTAGCGGCTTGCCGCGACCGCTGGAAGACCGACGAGCTCCAGCAGTTCCTTGGCATGTGCCAGTGCGGTCGCGGGATTTTCGCCGAACGCGATCGGCCCCTGGGCGATGATGTCGCCGACGCGATGCCTTGGATTGAGCGAGGCGTAGGGATCCTGGAACACCATCTGCACGTCGCGGCGGAATGGTTTGAACGCGCGCCGGTTCAGGCGCAACAGGTCGGTTCCTTTGAACAGCAACCGTCCGCCATCCGGTTTCAGCAGGCCGACGACGGTGCGGGCCAACGTCGATTTGCCGGACCCGGACGAGCCGACGAGGCCGACGGTCTCGCCGGGATGGATCGTCAGGTTGATGTCGTCGGCAACCACGAGCCTGCGGACCTTGCCCATGAAGCGGCTGGCCAGGGGGAAACTCTTGCGGATATTCTCGGCCACCAGCAGCGGCTCGCCCTGTCCCAGGAATGGTGGGCGCGGCGCGCCGTGTCCGGGCAGGGACGCAATCAATTGGCGCGTATAGGGATGCTGTGGCTGGTTGAGGATATCGTCGGCGCCGCCGATCTCGACGATATGGCCTTCCCGCATTACCGCGACACGATCCGCGATTTCCGCGACCACGCCGAAATCATGGGTGATGAACATCACCGCCATGTGCCGTTCGCGCTGGATCGTCTTGATCAGGTCGAGGATCTGTTTCTGGGTCATGACGTCGAGCGCGGTCGTCGGTTCGTCGGCGATCAGGAGATCGGGCTTCAGCGCCAGGGCCATGGCGATCATCACGCGCTGCCGCTGTCCGCCGGACAGGCGGAACGGATAGCTGCGCCGGATTTCCTCCGGATTGGGCAGGCCGACCGACCGAATCATCTCCAGCACGAGCTTGCGGCGCTGCGCCCGATCCATGTCGGTGTGGATTTCCAGAACCTCCTCGATCTGCGCTCCGATCCGCATCAGCGGATTGAGCGCGGTCATCGGCTCCTGAAAGATCATGCCGACCCGATGACCGCGCAGCGCGCGCTGTTTGGCCTCGCTCATCGCGACCACGTTCTGCTGGCGCAGAAGGATGGCGCCGGCGGCGATGCGCAGATCGGGCTTGGGCAGCAAACCCATGATGGCGTGACCGATCACCGACTTGCCCGAGCCGGATTCGCCGACGACACAAAGGATCTCGTTCGCGGTGATTGCAAACGAGATTCGCTCGACGGCAAAGGGCCTGTCGCTGCCTTCCGGCAATGCGACGGTCAGGCGACGGACCTCCAGCAACGGCTCCATGGCGGTGGCGCCCGTCACCTCAGGTCCTCCTGCCACGACGCAGGCGCGGGTTGAAGGCGTCATTGAGCCCCTCGCCGATCAGGTTCAGCGCCAGCACGGTCAGCAGGATCGCGACGCCGGGGAAGAAGCTCATCCACCAGGCCTGGCGCAGCACGGTACGCGCGCTGCCGATCATGAATCCCCAGGTCATCGCGTTCGGATCGCCAAGCCCGAGAAAGCTGAGCGAGCTTTCGAGCAGGATCGACGTCGCCACCATCAACGATGCCGAGACGATGATCGGCGACAGACTGTTGGGCAGGATCTGCCGCAGGATGATCGTGGTGGTGGACTGCCCACTGGTGATCGCCGCCTGTACAAACTCGCGCTCGCGCAGAGAGAGAAACTCGCCGCGCACCAGCCGGGCGAGTGGCGGCCAACTGACGAGCGCTATCGCACCGACGATGCTGAACAAGCTCGGCGTGAAAATCGCCACCGTCACGACCACCAGAACGAAGTTCGGGATCGTCTGGAACAATTCGGTGAAGTGCACGATCGCCGAATCGATACGACCACCATGATAGCCGGCGATCGCCCCGAGCAGGACGCCAACGGTGACGGCGACCGCCGTGGCGACGACTCCCACCAGCAGCGACACGCGCGCGCCGTGGGCGATGCCGGAAGCGATGTCGCGGCCCAATGTGTCGGTGCCGAGCCAGGCGCTGGCGTCGAAGGGTGGCGTGAACGGCGCCGCGGTCATGTCCCACGGGCTGGTCGGGAACAGCAGGTCGGCGAAGATCGCCAGCAACAGCATCAGGCCAAGGACCACCACGCCAAAGACGGCGCCGCGGTTGCGCTGAAATGCCCTGATGAAATCGGTCGGCATCAGCCGATATCCACCCGTGGATCGACGATGGAATAGAGGATGTCGGTCAGGATGTTGAAGCCGATCACCAGCACCGAGGTGACGAAGAAAACCCCGAGCAGCACCTGGTAATCGCGTTGCAGCACCGCGTCGAACGTCATGCGCCCCAGTCCCGGCCAGGCAAACACCGTTTCCACCAGGATCGAGCCGCCGACCAGCTGGCCGGCCTGAATGCCAGCCATCGTGATCACCGGCAGCAACGCATTGCGCAGGACGTGGCGCCAGACGATCTTCCATTCCTTCTGGCCCTTGGCGCGCGCGGTCTTGACGAAATCCAACGTGATGACTTCCAGGATCGAGGCGCGGGTCAGACGGGCATAGACCGCCATATAGAACAGACCCAGCGTCGTGACCGGCAGAATCATGTGACGCCCGATATCGGCGACCCGCGTCAGGCCGGAGAAGCCGCTCCCCACCGACTCGTAACCGAAAGCGGGCAGCCAACCGAGATCGACCGAAAACAACAGCACCAGCATCAGTCCGATCCAGAAAATCGGCGTGGCGTAGGAGAGCAGCGCAAGTACGGTGACGGCGGTGTCGGTAAGACGGCCGACGTTGATCGCCGCGAGGGTCCCGAACAGAACGCCCCCCAGCAACGCGAGAAGGAAGGCGGAAAACGTCAGCAGGATCGTCGCCGGCAGGCGGGCGGCCAGCAGATCCCAGACCGGGCGCTGCTGACGATAGGAAAACCCGAGATCGCCATGCGAGATATGGCCAAGGTAGATGAGAAGTTGCCGCGGCAGCGACTGGTCGATGCCGAACTGGTGGCGCAACTGGGCGATGAAAAGCGGGTCGGCGGCTCCGGCTTCCCCGGCCATGACGGTCGCCGGGTCGCCGGGGGCGGCATGGATGAGCATGAAATTGAGCACGACAACGGCGGCGAGCACGAAAACCGCCTTGAACAGTCTGTGGCCGACAAAAATCATGTAGCCGCGCATGGATCCCCGCTTCTCGCTTCACGCCGGCCCGGCCGCCGGCGCATCGTCCGGATACACGGAGGACGATGCGCCAAGAACGGATCAGGCCTTGTCGACCCAGGCGTCGGCATAGGTTTCGTTGACGCCGATGGCGGTGGTGATCGCGTTGTGCACGCGCTTGTTCAGGATCGTCGGAAACTCCATCTCGAGCAGCCAGGCCACCGGCACGTCTTCGACCAGGATCTGCTGCACTTTCGTATAGTACTGCTGGCGCAGCTTGGGATCATTTTCGCGGGCGGCCTGTTCGAACAGGGTGTCCACCTCGGGATTGCTGTAGCCCTCGGTATTGCTGAACATCACGCCCTTATGGATGTTGCTGGAGACGTAGGTGCGGCTGACGCCGATCGACGGATCGGCGTACTGGTAGAGGAAGTCCGCCGTCATATCGAAGTCCCAGTTGGCCTCGCGCCGCCCCCAGCCCGCCGCATCGGTGCTTTCCAGGATCACGCTGACACCCACCTTGCCGAGCGCCTGCTTGACGTATTCGCCGAGGCGCTGCCAGGTTTCGCCGTAGGGCAGCGGCATGAACTTGAGCGTCGCGCGCACGCCCGACCCGTCGGGCTTCAGGCCCATCTGGTCCAGCAGGGCCGTGGCCTTGGCTGGATCGTACGGGTATTTCGGAACGTTGGAGTCGTAGTACTTCGTTACGGAATTGATCGGCCCGGTTGCCACCCGGCCCAAGCCGAACCAGATTCTGTCGCGGATGAACTCGCGATCGAGCGCATACAGGATTGCCTGGCGGAAGCGCTTGTCATCCAGCGGCTTCACCCGCGTGTTGATCTCGATCCACATCACGGGGGCGACGAATTCGTAGCCTTTCTTGGTAATTTGCAGGGTCGGGTTCTTGGTCAGACGCGCCACGTCGAACGGGTCGATATCGTTATATTGGGACTGCAGCACATCGCCGGTTTCCAGTGCCAGCGCGCGCGACGCCGCATCCGGGATCACCTTGAAATAGATATCCTTCAGATAGGGCTTGCCCTTCTGCCAATAGTCGGGAGCCGCCACCAGATGGATGTAGCTGCCCTTTTCCCATTGGTCGAACTTGAACGGCCCGGTGCCGATCGGGGTCGCGTTCTTGGGATTGCTGCGGTAGTCGGTGCCCTCATAGATGTGGGCGGGCATGATCGGGGCGGTGGAGATCTCGAAGGACTGCAGGAAGGCGGGAAAGGACTGCTTCAGCGTGAACACCACGGTCTTGTCGTCGGGCGCCTCGATGCTGGCGCACCGGCCGAACAGCTCGCGGGCGCGCGGATGGGTCTCCATCAGGAAGGTCTTCAGCGAGAACACCACGTCATGCGCCGAGAACGGCGCGCCGTCGTGCCATTTGACCCCGTCCTGAAGCTGGAACGTGTAGGTCAGGCCGTCGCCGGACACTTGCCAGCTCTTGGCCAGGCTTGGCTTGGGCTGGAGGTCGAAGTCGTAGGTCAGCAGACTCTCGTAGATTTTCCCCGCCACGGTCTGCGTCGGGGCCTGCTGGTTCAGGCCCAGCACCAGCAGCGGCGGCTCGGGCTGAATGATGGTCGTCAGGGTGCCGCCGCGCACGGGCGTCTCGTCGGCGGCCAGAACGCCCGCTCCCGGCAGCAAGGTGGCAGCTCCGCCTGCGGCCAGAATCCATCGGCGCGACAAATTCGCATGCAACGTCATTTTGAAGCCTTCCCAGTTTTGTTTCCGTTGGTTGTCAGATTCTCGCCTCAAGCCCGCACCAACTGGCGATGAACAGGGCCAGAACGCAGGTCACGTCGCGCAGGCTGCTGAGCGACACCGATTCATCGACGCTGTGTATGGCGGTGGCCTCGGGGCCGTAGCAGGTGGCCGGCGTGTCCCCGTAGAGCGCGAAAAAGCGCGCATCCGTGGTGCACGTGCAGGCAAGGTCGACGATCTCGCACCCACACACCATGCGATGACTGTCCGCCAGCAGGCGCATCATCGGGTGGTCGCGGTCGGCCTCGAATCCTTCGGCCTGAAAGCCGCTCCAGCGGACGGATGCGGAACACCCGGCCAGGCCCGGATCTTCGGCGACGGCGTGATCGACGGTGTCCTGCACGGCGGTCCGCACGGCCGCAAGGCTTTGCCCCGGGTAGAAACTCAGCCGCCAGTGCATCGTGCAGGATTCGGGCACCGATGAGGTCCACTCGCCGCCCTCGATCCGGCCGAGGTTGAAGTTGATGGGATGGGCATGGTCGACGTAGCGCCGGTGGCGGGCGCCGGGCGCATTCCAGGCCGCCTCCAGACGTGCGAGATGGCGGGCGACAACGAAAGCCATATCGATGGCGCTGCTGCCTTCGGTACGGTCGATCATATGGGCGGCGCGCCCGGTGACCGTGATCTGCACCCACATCACGCCCAGTTGGGCGGTCATCAGCATGTGGTTGAAGGGTTCGGGGATGATCGCGGCATCGGCGCGGTAACCGCGCTGCAGGCAGGCCAGCGCGCCGTTGCCGGTGCATTCTTCCTCGATCACCGATTGCAGGAAGACCGGCGCCGCCGGCGCATATCCCAGCGTTTGCAGCGCCTTGAAGGCCATCGTATAGGCGACGAGCCCCGCCTTCATATCGCCGGCGCCGCGCCCGTACAGCCGGCCATCGCGCAATTCGGGCGAAAACGGCGGCGTGGTCCAGCGCGTGGGATCGCCGGCGGGCACGACGTCGATATGCCCGTTCAGGATCAGCGAACGGCCGCGCACCGCCCGCGGCTGGTGGACGCCCACCACGTTCAGGCGCCCGTCATAGGGGCGGATCGACGGCGAATATCCGGCCAGGCCGGCGATCGCCGCTTCATCGATGGCGAACCTGTCCACGGCGAGGCCGAGACCGGCGAAGCTGTCCGCCATGATCGCCTGTGCGCCGGCCTCCTCGCCCAGCAGTGAGGGCTCGCGCACCAGACGCGAGAGCAGCGTGACGGCATCGTCCTGCAACGCATCCACGGCCCCGGCGATACGGATCGCGAGCGTCCCGTCGCCTTCCCGAACCTGTTGGACCTGGGTCATGTTAGGGAGGATGCGGCGCCTTGGCACGGCTGCCAAATTGTCAATGTTGATTTTCCATATAAGACAGACTTATGTACAGCCCTCATGAGCTGGAATTTCGTCGGTCGGGCGCCTGGTTCGGTCGCGGAGAAATGCGGCCGGACCCGCCGCGATGGATGAAATGGTCATGAATTAGGCAGTTCGCGGACAAAGGTCTTAAAGGCAATTTATGACATGGTGCCCCCGGATTCCACCGCCCTCACCGACCCGGAACGGCTCGGACGCGAACTGGACTGGAACCTGCTGCGAACCTTCATGGTGGTGGTGCAGGAGGGCAGCATCACCAATGCCGCGATGCGCCTCTGTGTGACCCAGCCCGCCGTCAGCCAGGCGCTGAAGCGTCTGGAAAGCCGCTTCAACTGCCGGTTGATCGAGCGCGGCGGCGGCAAGTTCGAACTCACCGAGGCCGGCAAGAGCATCCATCGCGAGGTGCGCGACATCTACGGCAGCATTTCGCGCTTCGGCTCGCTGCTCTCCAGCGCGCGGGAGGAGATGTCCGGCCACGTCCGCCTGCTGATGGTCAGCCGGATACAGACGCGCTGTCTCGACGAGGCCATGCAGGAATTCCACGAGCGGCATCCGCGGGTGACCTTTCTCATCGAGGTCATGGCGGCCGCGGACGTGCACATCGCCCTGCTGCAGAAGATGGGATCGCTCGGCATCTGCCTGATGCGCACCCCTGTCCCGGGGCTCGCGGCGGAGGTGCTGGTGCGGCAGATCTACCGCCTCTATTGCGGCGCGCCGCACCGGTTGTTCGGCAAGACCGGCCTGCGCGTGTCGGACCTGCGGGAGGAGAGCTTCGTGTCATTCGTCTCGGACCAGATCGACGGCTTGTTGTCGCCGCTGGCCGTTTTCCGCGCCCGCGAGGGATTCGCCGGGCGGGTGTTGGCGTCCTCCTCGAATCTCGAGGAAATCCGGCGGATGATCGTCTGCGGCTTCGGCATCGGTCCGCTGCCCGAGCACATCGCGGCCGCCGACGTCGCGGCCGGTCTGCTCTGGGAATTGCCGCCCTATGGCGGCGTCGCGCCGGTCGACGTCTTCGTCATGTGGAACCCCTCCGGGCGCTTCACCCCGGCCGAGACCGCCTTTCGCCGTGATCTGCTGAGCAAGATTCAGAGCATTCCGCTCGGTGAGCGGCTATCGGGCTAGCCGGTCGCCGTTCAACCCCGGGGGCACCTCGAGGTGCGGCTCCCGCCGCCGGGCATGACGCTGCTGCGCCGCGGCGACATGCTCCACGATGACGACCAACGCCAGCGCGGCCAGAACGAGCGCCGTCGCCTTCCAGCCGCACCCCATCATCAGCGCGAACAGCGCGATCAGGCCGACCGCGAGCGCGACCACGTAGCCGTTGCGGCGGATACCGTCTGTTCCCTGCATGGTGCCGGACTCCCTTGCGCACCCGGCAACGCTGGGCCGGGGTTCGGGCGCAAGTCGGGCTGGATCGTGGCCGAAGCAGGGCGGTGGATTACCTTTCCTTCAGGCCGGTCTCACTGGCCGCCGCCGGCCGGATCATCGGGGCGTTCCAGGCGCCCGTCGTCGGCCCTCACCTCCAGCCACATCGCGTTCAGGACCGCGAAGGAACAGGCGAGGCCGAGACCCAACACCCAACTGAAGTACCACATCGACCCTTTCCCTCCTTCAGTAGCTGTGATGGTCGGCTTCGACCTGCCGCTCGGTCACCCTGCCCCGCAGCACGCGGTAGACGAATGCCGTGTAGGCCAGGACGACCGGCAGGAACACGATCACGGCGACCAGCATGATCAGCAGCGTGGTCCGGCTCGACGACGCGTCCCAGACCGTCAGGCTGCTCGCCGGCGCGAAGGAAGACGGCAGGATGAACGGGAACATGCTCAGTCCGGCGGTCGCGATCACCCCGAAAACGGAGATCGCGCTCGCCAGGAAGGCGAGGATTTCATGGCGGCGCCAGGCCGTCAGCCCCGCAAGCATCGCGCCGGCGAATCCCAGCGCCGGCGCCGCCATCGTCCACGGCATCGACCGGTAGTTCGCCAGCCAGGCGCCGGTTTCCCGCACGACGATCTTGCCCAGCGGGTTGGAATCCGCGTCATGGGCAAAAGCACCCGAAATCCGGTAGCCCTCGAGGTTCGCCGCCCACACCCCGGCGGCGGCAAACAGAATAATGAGCAGGAACGCCGCGACAAAGGTCGCCACCCTCGCGCGGTCCGCGACCGGACCCGCGGCCTTCGCGGCCAGCCACGCCCCGCCGTGCATGGTCAGCATCGCCACGGAAACAAGCCCGCTCACCACCGCGAAGGGCGTCAGCAAGCCGAAGAATCCGCCGTGGTAGGTCATGCGCAGCGTCTCATCGAAGGCAAATGGCGCCCCCAGCAGAGCGTTGCCGACGGCCACGCCGAAGATGAGCGCCGGCACGAACCCGCCCAGGAAAAGCGCCCAGTCCCAAACGGCCCGCCAGCGCGGGCACGCCACCTTGCTGCGGTACTTGAAGCCCACCGGGCGCAGGATGAGCGAGCAGAGCACCACGAACATGGCGAGGTAGAAGCCCGAGAAGGCGACGGCATAGATGGCCGGCCAGGCCGCGAAGATCGCCCCCGCGCCCAGGATCAGCCAGACCTGATTGCCTTCCCAGACCGGGCCGACCGTGTTGATGGCGACCCGCCGCTCGCCATCGCTGCGCGCGACGAATGGCAGCAGGATGCCGACCCCGAGATCGAAACCGTCCATGATGGCAAAGCCGATGAGCAGCACGCCCAGCAGCAGCCACCAGATCACGCGCAGCGTCGGATAATCGAGAAATGCCATGATCATGCTCCGGCCCTCCCGGGGGCAAGGCTCGCGGGGGAGGCGCCCGCATCCGCCTCGGGGCCGAGCCGGATGTACTTCACCATCAGGAACAGTTCGATGACGGCGAGCGCGCTGTAGAACAGCACGAAGCCCGCGAGGCTCAGCCACACGCTGCCCGCGGTGATGCTCGACGCCGACAGGAAGGTTGGCAACACGCCGTCGATGGTCCAGGGCTGGCGTCCGTTCTCGGCCACGAACCAGCCGAGTTCGGAGGAAATCCAGGGCAGCGGCAGGATCAGCAGGGCCAACCTGAGAAACCACCGGTGGCGGTCGAGCTGGCGCTTTGCCGACAGCCAGAAGGCGCCGGCGAAGAAGGCGATGAAGAAGAACCCGATCCCGACCATGAACCGGAACGACCAGAACAGCGGCAACACGTTGGGCACGGTATCCCACGCCGCCTGCTCGATCTGCGCGGGCGTGGCGTCCGTGACGTTGTCGGTGTAGCGCTTGAGAAGCAGGCCGTAGCCCAGGTCCTTGACATGCGCCTCGAGGGTTGCCTTGGCGGCGGCATCGTCCGGGTGGGCCCGCGCGGTTGCCAGCGCGCCATAGGCGAGCATGCCGCTGCGGACCCGGCTCTCGGCCTCGGCCACCAGCGGCTTGATGCCGGGCACCTCCTGGTCGAGGGACCGGGTGGCGATGAGCCCCAGCATCCAGGGCACCCGGATCGCGTCGCGTGTCTGGCGAGCCGCGAGGTCGGGGATGCCGAAGATGGTGAAGCTCGCGGGCGCCGGCTCGGTTTCCCACATCGCCTCGATCGCGGCGACCTTCATCTTCTGGTTCTGCGAGGCCGTGTAGCCGCTCTCGTCGCCCAGCACGACGACCGAAAGCGCGGCGGCGAGCCCGAAGCTGGCCGCGACCGTCATCGACCGCTTGGCGAACTCGATATTGCGGCCCTTGAGCAGGAACCAGGCGCTGACCGCCATGACGAATACCGCGCCGGTCACGTAGCCCGCGCTGACCGTGTGGACGAATTTCGCCTGCGCCACGGGGTTGAACAGCACGTCCTTGAACGACGTCAACTCCATGCGCATCGAGTGAAAATTGAAGGCTGCGCCAACCGGATTCTGCATCCAGCCATTGGCGACCAGGATCCACAGCGCCGAAAGGTTGCTCCCCAGCGCCACCAGCCAGGTGACCGCCAGATGCCCCAATCCTGACATCCGGTTCCAACCGAAGAAAAACAGGCCGATGAAGCTCGCTTCCAGGAAAAAGGCCATGAGACCTTCGATTGCAAGCGGCACGCCGAAAATGTCTCCGACATAATGCGAGTAATAGGCCCAGTTCGTGCCGAACTGGAATTCCATGGTGATGCCGGTGGCGACGCCCATCGCGAAGTTGATTCCGAAAAGCATCCCCCAGTATTGGGTCATGTCACGCCAGATTTTCCGGCCGGTCATGACATAGACGCTTTCCATGATCCCCAGCACGATCGAAAGCCCGAGCGTCAGCGGGACGAACAGGAAATGGTACATGGCGGTGAGGCCGAACTGGAGCCGTGAGAGCTCCACCGCTGCGTTATCGATCATGGTTCACCTCGTCGCGCGTTGCCGGCCCGGCGGTTGTCAAAAGATGGTGGGCGACCGCCTGCTGCGTTGCCGCCGGCCGATCGGCCGGGGCGAAGAAGAAGAGGTAGAGGAGAGTGAGGCCCACCGCCTTCAGGCAGAGTACCCCGACGATCTCCTGCCAATAGGTGAAACGGCGCATTCCCCGCATTCCGGTTCGTTCAAATGGTTTGGCCGGCATCGCGCAGTACCACAGGGATCGCGCAAATCACAAGCACAGTCAGCGGATGGGGGGCCGGAGGCGGCAACCATCAGCTTTTTCCCTTCTTCTTTTTCTTCTTCTTCCGCCCCGGGGCATCGGGGACGCCCTCGGCCGGGCCGGGCTGGCCAGGCGGCTCGGACCCGCAATAGACCCGGTAAAGTGCCGCGAGCACTTCACGGGCGGGAGCGCTCGCGATCGAGTACCAGATGGTCTGCCCATCGCGTCGCCCCGCCACGATGCCGTCCTTTCGCAGCAGGGCGAGATGCTGCGAGACCGTCGAATCCCGAATGCCGAGGAACTCGGCCAGCACCCCGACCGAACGTTCTGCTTCGATAAGTTGGCAGACGATGAGGAGGCGATGGCGGTTGGCCAGCGACTTCAGCAGTTCGCTGGCCTGTTCCGCCGCACCGCGCATGCTCGCAGAAGAGACATTCATAGATACGTAAATACGATAAGCCGTATTTCAGGTCAAGCGCCGCTCACCCCAACATGCTGTTGAACGTGCCGCCGTCGAGCAAGAGGTTCTGACCCACGATGTAACCGGACGAGGCGGCGCACAGGAACGCGCAGGCCGCGCCGAACTCTTCGGGGTCGCCAACCCGCCCGGCCGGCGAGGCCCGGCCGCGTTCGGCGAGGATCTCGTCGACCTTCCTGCCCTGCCTGTCGGCCGCCGCCTGGGCGTTGCTGCGCAGCCGGTCGGTCAGGAACGGTCCGGGCAGCAGGCCGTTGATGGTGACGTTGTGGCTCGCCACCTGCCGCGCCAGTCCGGCCACGAAGCCGGTCAGTCCGGCCCGCGCGCCGTTGCTCATGCCGAGTGTGGCGATCGGCGACTTCACGGTCCCCGAGGTGATGTTGACGATGCGCCCGAAGCGGCGCGCGCACATCCCGTCCACCACGGCGCGGATGAGAAAGATCGGCGTCAGCATGTTGGCGTCGAGCGCCGCGATCCAGTCCGCCCGCTCCCAGTTGCGGAAATCGCCGGGCGGCGGGCCGCCGGCGTTGTTCACCAGGATGTCCGGCTCCGGGCAGGCCGCCAGCGCCGCCGCGCGCCCCGCTTCGGTGGTGATGTCGCCCGCCACCGTGGTGACCCTCACCCCCGTCGCGGCGCGGATCTCCTCCGCGGTGTGCTCCAGCGGCCCGGGGGTGCGCGCGGTGATGACCACGTCCACACCCTCGCGTGCCAGCGCCATCGCGCAGGCCCGGCCCAACCCCTTGCTCGCCGCGCAGACGATCGCCCGCTTGCCCGTCAGCCCCATATCCATCGCGTGTTCTCTCCTGCTGGCGCCGGTCAGCCCGGCACGGTAATCCGTTCGAGTTCGGCACGAAAAAGATCCGGAATCGGGACCGGCCGCATGCTGGCCCGATCGACATAGACATGCACGAAGTACCCCTCCGCCGAGGCCACATCCACCGCGCCGCGGAAGATGCCGACGGCGTAGCGCACCGAGGACCGCCCCAGCCCGGTCACCCGGATGCCCACCGTGACGTCGTCGGGGAAAGTGATCGGGCTGAGGTAGCGGCAGCCCGTCTCGGCGACGAGGCCCACCGCCGGGCTCGACGCCGGGTCGAGCACCCCGCGGTCGAGCAGGAAGCGGTTCACGGCGGTGTCGATCCATCCGTAGTAAACCACGTTGTTCACATGCCCATAGACGTCGTTGTCCATCCAGCGCGTGGTGATGGCGCAAAACCAGCGATAGTCGGCGCGAACGGACGGCGGCGAGTGGCTCATGCCTGGGTCCCGGTATGGTGTCGTGTTCCGCGGCGGATCAGACCGCATCTTCGCGGGCGCGTCCACTCGCCCTGTATTTTCTGATAGTATACGTTACACTGGCGGCGCCGGCCCTGCGCCGGGGTGCCCCGCCACGCGCCGGAGACCACCGCATGCCCGCCGAAAAGCCTGCCCCGTTGCTGCTCGCCCGCCGGTTCCTGCCGCTGTTCGTCACCCAGCTGTTGGGCGCGGTGAACGACAACCTGTTCAAGAACGCGCTCGGCGTCATGGCGCTGTTCCTGTCCGCACGCTATGGCAATGAACTGGTGGCGATCGGGCTCGCCGTCTTCATCCTGCCCTACGTCCTGTTTTCCTCCATTGCCGGCGAGCTTGCCGACCGCACCGAGAAGGCCCGGCTGATCCGCGCGACGAAGATGTGGGAGGTCGGGCTGATGGCGGCCGGCGCCATCGGTTTCGTCACCGCAAGCCTGCCGCTGCTGATGGCGGTGCTGTTCGGCCTCGGCATTCAGGCCACGTTCTTCAGTCCGCTGAAATACGGCATCCTGCCCGACCACCTGGCCGAGGGCGAGCTGGTCGCCGGCAACGGGCTCATCGAGGCCGGCACCTTCATCGGCATCCTCGCCGGCACGATTGCCGGCAGCGCACTGGTGCGCGCCCCGCACGGGCCGGAGATCGTGTCCGCCCTCGGCCTGCTCATCGCGCTGGCCGGGCTGGCCGCCTCCTGGCGCATCCCGCCGGCCCCGGCGGCGGCGCCGGGCCTGCGCATCGGCTGGAACATCTTCCGCGAGACCGCCGCCCTCATCCGCGCCGCACGCGCCAACCGCGAGGTCTGGCTCTCCGCCCTCGGCATTTCCTGGTTCTGGGCGGTCGGCGCCGTCGTCCTGTCGGAACTGCCGGTGGCGGCGAAGGACGTGCTGGGCGGCGACGCGGGCCTCATCACGTTGTTGCTGACGGTGTTTTCGGTCGGCGTCGGGGTCGGCTCGCTGGGCTGCGCGCGGCTGCTGCACGACGAGGTGTCGCCGCGGCTGGTGCCGGTCGCGGCGTTCGGCATCTCGCTTTTCACCTTCGACCTCGGCCACGCCTTCGTCGCCGCCGGCCTTCTGCCGACCCCGCTCGGCGTGCTCGCCGCTGTCGCGGGCTGGCGCATCCTGTTCGATCTCTTCTTCCTGGCGCTCTGCGGCGGGGTCTTCTCGGTGTCGCTCTACGCCTTGATCCAGCGCCGCGCCGCACCGGCGCAGCGCTCCCGCATGATCGCGATGAACAACGTGCTGAACGCCGCCGCCATGGTCGTGGCCTCGCTGGCCGCCGCGGGACTGGCGTTCGCACACGTCTCGGCGCCGTCCATCCTGCTGCTCACCGCCGCGGCCAATCTCGTCGCCGCCGTCTGGCTGCTGCGCATCCTGCCGGCGTCGACGCTGCGCACCCTCGCCGCCTGGTATTTCCGCCGCTTCCACCGGGCCGAAGTCGTCGGCCTCGAGCACTACCGCGCCGCCGGCAAGCGCGTGGTCATCGTGGTCAACCACGTCTCGCTGGCCGATGGCGTGCTGCTCGCCGCCTTGCTGCCGGACATGCCGGCCTTCGCGCTCTACCCCGGCATGGTGAGCAAATGGTGGGCCAAGCCGTTCCTCGTGCCGGGCGACAGCTTCCTGCTCGACCCCGTCCACCCGCTCGCCGCCCGCACGCTGGTGGACTGGGTGCGCCAGGGCCGCCGGCTGGTCATCTTCCCGGAAGGCCGCATCAGCCGCACCGGCACGCTGATGAAGATCTACGACGGCGCCAGCGTGGTCGCCGACTGGGCCGACGCGCGGGTGCTGCCCATCCACATCGACGGCCCGCAATTCTCGGTGTTCGGGCGCACGAACGGTCCGTTCCGCCGGCGCTGGTTCGTGCCGGTTCGCCTCACCATCAGCCCGGCCGTGCGGCTGTTCGCCAACCCCGCGCTGCACGGCCACCTCCGCCGCGCGGCACTGGCCGACGCGCTGCGCGACGTCATGGCGAACGCCGCCGTCGCCGCCGCCGAGACCGACCGCTCGCTGTTCGCGGCCCTGCTGTGGGCGCGCGACCGCTACGGCGCGGGCCTCGAGATTGCCGAGGACATCGCGCATGCCCCGCTCAGCTATCGGCGCCTGGTGATGGACGCCGTGCTGCTCGGCCGGCAACTCGATACCGCTGTCCCGGCCGGCGAGCGCGTCGGCGTGATGCTGCCGACCGGCACCGCGGCGCTCGTCACTTTCTTCGCGGCCCAGGCTTTCGCTCGTGTCCCTGTTTTACTGAACTTTTCCGCCGGCGTGGACGGCATGCTCTCGGCTTGCCGCACGGCACAGGTGTCCGTCGTCGTCAGCTCCCGCGCCTTCATCGCCCGCGGCCAGATGGAGCGCATCATCGAGCGCATGGAGCCGCAGGTGCGCTTCCTGTGGCTGGAAGACATCCGTGCCGGCCGTGGCCGCCGGGCACGGGCGCGCGGCCTGCTGGACGCATGGCGTGCCGCGACCCTGCCCGGTGCCCAGATTCCGGCGGAGAATCCCGCCGTGGTGCTGTTCACCAGCGGGTCGGAGGGCACGCCGAAGGGTGTGCTGCTCAGCCATCGCAACCTGTTGGTCAATTGCGCCCAGTTCGGCGCGGCGGTGGACTTCTGCCCGGCCGACCGGATCGCCAGCGCGCTGCCGATGTTTCACAGTTTCGGGCTTACCGCCGGCGCGCTGCTGGCCGTCTTCGGCGGCATGCCGACCTTCCTCTACACGTCGCCGCTGCACTACAAAATCGTGCCGGAGGTCATCTACCACCACGACGCCACCATCGTTTTCGCCACCGACACCTTTCTCTCGGGCTGGGCGCACTTCGCCCATCCCTACGATTTCCACACGCTGCGCCTGGTGATCGTCGGCGCCGAGAAGCTGCGCGAGGCGACCCGCCGGCTCTACGCCGACCGTTTCGGCGTGCGCGTCCTGCAGGGCTACGGCGTCACCGAGACCTCCCCGGTGCTGAGCTGCGAGACGCTGATGCAGCACCGCGCCGGCTCGGTCGGCCGCCTGCTGCCCGGCATCGAGCATCGCCTCGGAGCGGTCGATGGCATCGCCGAGGGCGGCCGCCTGCAGGTGCGCGGCCCCAACGTCATGCTCGGCTATTTCCATGCCACCGCGCCGGGCGTGCTGGAGCCGCCGGCGGATGGCTGGTACGACACCGGCGACATCGTCGCCATCGACGACGCCGGGTATGTCTCGATCCTCGGCCGGGCCAAGCGGTTCGCCAAGATCGGCGGCGAGATGGTGTCGATGGCCGCGGCCGAGGACCTCGCCACGTCGCTGTGGCCGGATGCCGCGCATGCGGTGATGGCGCAGCCCGATCCACGCAAGGGCGAGCGCCTCGTGCTGGTCACCACGCGCAACGGCGCCGATCCGGCGGATCTGCTCGCCCACGCCGCGGCGCGCGGGATCGCCGAGATCATGGTGCCGCGCAGCGTGGTCACGGTCGACGCGATTCCCGCGTTCGGTTCCGGCAAGCGCGACTACCCGGCGGTGGCGCGCCTGCTCGCCGCCCGCGACATCCACGCGTTGGCGTCGTAGGTTTTTTTACGCCACGAAGTCGAGCGCCACCTCGCCGACGCCGGAGAAGGCCACCCGTATTTTGGCGGTCGGGCCGACCCGGTTGGCGCCGGTCCAGGAACCGCAGGTGACGAACTGGCCGGCTTTCAGGCCGCCCGCCCACACGCTGCCCTCGTTGGCCAGCCACACCACCTCGCCCAGCAGATCGCCGCCGGGATGACCGGTCCGCGTGGCATTCACCGCGCCATCGACGTGCTGCACGACACTCACCCCGGCCAGGTCGATGGCCTGCCAGCCTGCCACCGGCGCGCCGTAGACGAACGCCCCATGCGCCTGGGAGTCCGCCAGCCCCGTCATCGGGGTGATCGCGGCGGGTTCCAGGAAGCGCGACTGCAAGACCTCGATGGCGGGATGAAAGGCGGCGATGGCGGCGGCTACTTCCGCCCGCGTGTACGGTTTTTGGCGCGGCGGCAGGTCGCGGGCGATCCGCACCGACACCTCGGCCTCCACTCCCCGCATCGTGTAAACGGCGGAGGAAAGCGTGGCGGGGCTCGGCATGATGCCGGCGGCCGGCAGCGCACCGCAGAAGGGCGGACCGTCCGGCAGGAAGGGGCTCACCTTCCAGCCGCCGATGGCGGCGAAGGATTTCGCCACTTCATGCTGGATGGCATAGGCGCTCGCGCGGTCGGCCGGGCGCAGTTCCGGCGGCAGATCGGCCAGGCGCTGCGCGGGATCCTGCCGCGCCGCCAGCAACAGGGCGACGGCTCGGGTGACGGTGTCTGACATCTTTCGGTCCTTCTGAGTCGAGGGGGCACACTCGCATACCCCGACCGGTTGTGCCACGCTGGCGCCATGTGCATCACGCAGGTCGAGACCGAGGACGCCGAGGCCCAGTCCGTCATTTTCCGCGGCATCGACGCCTACAACGACACCGTCAGCGGCCGGCCCGAGCCGGGTCGCCGGCTGGCCGTGACCCTGCCAGGC
This sequence comes from uncultured Acetobacteraceae bacterium, assembly GCA_964459005.1. GTDB lineage: Bacteria > Pseudomonadota > Alphaproteobacteria > Acetobacterales > Acetobacteraceae > Rhodovastum. The sequence goes on along the minus strand of CAYWOW010000048.1, from coordinate 1,653 downwards.
CCGGACGGGCGGGCGATCGGCGGGCTGTTCGGCTACACCTATTATGACTGGCTGCACCTGCAACTGCTCGCCGTGCTGCCGGCCCGGCGCGGGCGCGGCCTGGGCAGGGCGCTGCTGCGCGCCGCCGAGGCCGAGGCGGCGCGACGCGGCTGCCGGGCGGCCTGGGCCGAGGTCGATCCGGACACCGCCGGCTTTCTCGAGCGGCAGGGCTGGCGGGAATTCGGCCGGCTCGACGATGGCCCGCCGGCGACGCACCGGCGGTTCCTCGCCCGCGACCTCGCGACGGGCGCCGCCGTTCCCGGCCCGAACGCCTCCGACACCATTTCATCGGCCGACGTTGCCGTCCTGGATGCGGCCGTGCCGCCGCCGCCGCGCCGGCCGCTCGGGCTGCTGGTGCGCGATGATGCGGGTCATGTGGAGGGCGGGTTGTGGGGGTGGAGCGAGCAGGGCCGGCTGTTCGTGCAGTTGCTGTTCCTGCCGGAGCAGCGGCGGCGGCACGGCCTCGGCACCGAGCTGATGGCCCGGGCCGGGGCGGTGGCGCGGCGGCGCCATTGCCGGGTGATCTGGCTCGACACCTTCAGCTTCCAGGCCCGTCCGTTCTATGAGCGCCTCGGGTTTTCCTGCTTCGCGACGCTGGCCGACTACCCGCCCGGGGGCGCGCGGCATTTTCTGGTGAAACGCCTGGAAGAGGGCTGAGTGTCACATGCGTTGGCTGTTGGCTTTGATCGGCTTGCTTGTCCTGGCCAGTGGCGCCCGGGCCGAGGAAATTGTCCACTTCCCCTCGCTTGACGGCCCGCCCCCGACATCGCTCGATGGCTACCTGCTCCGGGCGGAGGGCAGCGGCCAGCACCCGGCCATCGTGTTCCTGCACGGCTGCGGCGGACTGTTCAACAGGGGCGGTTCAATCAATTCGCGCGAGCGGGACTGGGCCGCGTGGTTCAACGGAATGGGTATCACGGTGCTCATGGTGGACAGTTTCGGCCCGCGCCATCACGGGGAAATGTGCGCCCCGGCCCATTTCGATGCGGCAATCTATCGCGCCCGCCCGCTGGATGCTTATGCGGGGCTGCTGTATTTGCAGGCGCAGGCGTTCGTGCGTGCGGATCGGATCGGCCTGATCGGCTGGTCCGAGGGTGGTGGAACCGTGTTGAATGCCATCCGTACCGGCAGCTATGCGCGCCCGTCTGTTTTGCCGGCAGGCGATTTCCGCGCGGCCGTTGCCTTCTACCCGGCGAGTTGCAACACGCGAATGCAGGGTGCCGCCTGGTCCAGCCCGATCGATTTGCTCGTGCTGGTGGGGGAAAGCGATGTCTGGACGCCCGCGGATCCCTGCCGAGCGCTGATCGAAGCCCCTGCGCCCGGCACAAATGCAACGATTCACATCTATCCCGGCGCGTACCACGACTTCGACTGGCCGAATGTGCCGGTTCATTCCGTGCCGGCCTTCCGGACAAGGGCGGGTGTTGTTCCCATCGAGGGCACGGACGCCCCGGCGCGGGCGGATGCGTTGCAACGCGTGCCAAGTTTCTTCGCGCCGTACCTTCAGGCCCCATAGCTTCCACTGGCTCGACACGTGACGACATGGCGGGGCCGGCGGGCGGGTCAGCCGGAGCGGAGGCGGGGCGGCGGGAGCCACCAGGGGCGGGCGGCGCG
>CAYWOW010000047.1:0-21301 GCA_964459005.1 uncultured Acetobacteraceae bacterium | reverse complement strand
CGCGGCCGAGCAGCCAGGGCGCCACCTGCTCGTGGATCACCGCCTCCACGGCCTGTGCCCCACGGAACGATTCGCCCAAGCCGACGAGGCCCTCGTCGGTCTCGATCTCGACCCAGATGAGGTTGGGTCGTTCGGCGATACGGATGGTGCGGACGCATTCGATATTGGCCATGTGTCACTCCGGCGGAATGCGTGCTTTTGGCATCCGCGAAGGGACAGTATATCCTTTCGGTGTGAGACTCTTAACGACCCTTGCGCCGATTCGGGTGCGACCGTCCTGAGCCCCGCCGCCCTGACCGGCTTCTCCGTTATCGTCGCCGCGCTGCTGGGTCTGGGCGCGGTCAGTGTGGTTGTGCCGCGTCGCATCGCCGCCGTCGGCAGCCTGGTGCTGTGCGGCCTCGGGTTCGTGCTCGCCCTGGCCTACCTGCTCTCTGGCGCCGGCACCGCCATGCTCGCCCTCCCGTTCGGCCTGCCCGGCAAGTCAATGGTGCTGGCGTTGGACGGGCTGTCCGGCTTCTTTCTGCTGCTGCTGATGGCGGTTGGATCGGCCGCCTCGGCGGCGGCGCTGGACGACCACGGCGAATCCGACGCCACTGCCCCGTTTTTTCCCGCCTTCCTGGGCGTGATGGCGCTGACGCTCCTCGCGGGCGATGTTTTTGTCCTCGTGCTCGGCTTTGCGCTGATGTCGCTGGCCTCGTTCGTTCTGGTGCTGACCCGTCATGCGGACGCCGCGGTGCGCGATGCGGCGCTGCTGTATATCGGCATGGCGGGGCTGGCAGCGGCCTGCCTGATTCCGGCGCTGGCCCTGCTGGCCGGCGGTGCCGGTTGGGATCTGCACTTCGCCGCCATCCGCGCCCATCCACCGGAGGGTTGGCGGGCCACGTCGGTGCTGGCGCTGGTGCTGGTGGGTGCGGGCTGGAAGGCGGGGCTGGCGCCGCTGCATGTGTGGCTGCCGCCCGCCCATGCCGCCGCCCCCTCCCATGTCTCGGCGCTGATGTCCGGCGCGATGACCAAAGTGGCGCTGTATGTCCTGGTGCGTGTGCTGTTCGACCTGTGCGGGCCGGCCCAGCCGACCTGGTGGGGCGTGCCGTTGCTGGTGCTGGGCGCCGGCGGTGCCGTGCTGGGCGCGTTGCGCGCCAACATGGAGGACGACATCAAGGCGGTGCTGGCCTGCTCAACGATCGGGAATATCGGCCTGATCGTGATCGGGCTGGGATTGGCGCTGGCGGCGCGTGGAGCCGACCTGTCGACACTGGCTTCGCTGGCACTGGGCGCGGCGCTGCTGCATGCGCTGGCGCATGGGCTGTTCTCGTCGCTGCTGTTCCTCGGCACCGGCGCGGTGCAGCAGGCCGCTGGCAGTCGCCGGCTGAGCCGGTTGGGCGGGCTGATCCACTGCATGCCGGTGACAACGGCCTGCATGCTGGCTGGCGCGGCCTCGTTGGCCACGCTGCCGCCTAGTCCCGGCTTCGCCGGCACGTGGACGCTGTTTCAGGCCGTGCTGGGTGGTCCGCGTATCGGCGGACCAGGCTTGCAGATGCTGGTCTGCGTGGTGGCGGCGCTGATGGCGCTGGCGGTGGCGTTGGCCGCCGCCGCCGCGGTGCGGCTGGTGGGCGTGGCGTTCCTGGGCCGGCCGCGCTTGCCGCGCACCTCGGCAGCCGAGGAGGCCGGGCGACCGACGCGCATGGCCTTGATCGGGTTGGCCGGTGTTTCCGCTCTCGTCGGACTGTTCCCCGGTGCGATCCTGGCGCTGACCGGGCCGGCGCTGCGGCGGTTGGTGACCGCCGACCTGGCCGATCGCGCCGGGCTGTTGTCGGTGGCGCCACAGGCCGACCTGCCCGGCTACTCGGCAGTCGGCATTGCCCTGGTGCTGGGTCTGTCGGTGGGGTTGGCGGTGTTGCTCGCACGGCTGCGCGCGACGCCGGGGCATCGCGTCGGGCCAGCCTGGGATTGCGGCTTCGGCGCGCCGCCGGTCTGGTTGCCGTTCGGTGACCCGCTGACCCAGTACGGCGGCGGCAGCTTCGCCCAGCCGCTGCTGCACGCGCTGGGCACCGCCCTTCTGCGCGCGCGACAGCGCGTTGACACACCCGCCCCGGGCGGAACGCGGCCAGTACACATCGCGCTGGAGATGAGCGACCCGGCGGAACGCGGCCTGTTCCGGCCGATTGCGGCGGTGCGGGCCAGGCTGTCCTTGTTCGCCGATGCCATCCAGTTCCTGACCATCCGTCGCGCGCTGTCGCTGATGGTCGCGGCACTGGTCCTGTTCCTCGCCGTGGTGGTGCTGGTGGAGCAGTTCCGATGAGTGCCTCGGGGGGTGAGGCGGCATGACCTTCCTGCTCGGCCTGGCGTCGCTGGTCGTGCATCTGGTGCTCGCGCTGACCCTGGCGCCTGTTCTGGTCGGGTTCATCCGCTGGGCAAAGGCGCGACTCGTGGGGCGGGTCGGCCCACCCGTGACGCAGCCCTGGCGCGACCTGCTGCGGCTGGCCCGCAAGCAGCCCGTACTGGCGGAAAACGCCTCCTGGTTGTTCCGCGCCGCCCCCGCCACCGTGTTCGCCGCCACGCTGGCCGCCGTCGCGCTGGTGCCCGGTTTTGCGCTCGGCATGGCGACCGCGCCGCTCGCCGATCTGCTGGCCATCGTCGGGCTGCTGGCGCTCGCTCGCTGCACCCTCGCATTGGCCGGACTTGATATCGGCACCGCTTTCGGCGGCATCGGCGCCTCCCGCGCCATGACCTTCGCGGTGTTTGCCGAGCCGGCGATGCTGCTGGTCATTTTCGCCCTCGCCCTGTTGGCGGGCACCACCAACCTCGACGCCATCGCCGTGGTGCTGCGCGACAGCGGTGTCGGGCCGCGGCTGTCGCTCGGGCTCGCTTTGGTGGCGATCGTGGTGGTGGCCATCGTCGAGAACGGCCGCATTCCCATCGACAACCCGGCCACGCAGCTTGAGCTGACCATGGTGCGCGAGGCCATGGCGCTGGAATACTCCGCCCGGCATCTGGCGCTGATCGAATGGGCCGCGGCGCTGAAACTGCTGCTGTGGATGACGCTGATCGCCACGATCTTCGTGCCGTTCGGCATGGCCGTGCCGGAGTCCGGTCCGCTCGTTTGGTTGCTGGCATTGCCCGTCTGGGCAATGAAAGTGGGCGTCCTGGCGAGCGTGCTGGTGTTGTTCGAATCGGCGATCGCCAGGATGCGCGTGTTCCGGGTGCCGGAATTCCTTGGTGTGGCGGTACTGCTTGGGTTGCTCGCCGCGGTGTTCGTGTTCGTCAGCCAGGGCTTCGTGTGATGGGACCGTCGCTCGGCTTCGGCGCCGTCGCCTACCACCTCGCCCAATTGCCCGGCGACGCGATGCTGGCGCTGTCCTTCGGGCTGCTCTACCAGCGCCGCCTGACCGCGGTGATCAACATGTACGCCATGCAGACCTGGGCGCTGGTCGCGGCCGCCGGCTGGCAGGGTTGGGTGCAGCGCTCGCCGGGGCTGGATGCCACCGGGTTGATCGTGCTGGGCGCTGCGGGCGTGGCCATCCCGATCGCGCTGCACCGGATGGCGCGCCAGCCGCGGATCCACCAGACCGTGGAGACGGCGCTCGGCATCTTCCCGAGCATGGCGGTGGGCGCCGTGCTGGTCGCGCTTGCCGTCCTTGTGGTGCTGCCCGCGACGACGGACGGCCAATTGCTGACCCGGGAGGATTTGACGCTCGCCCTGTCGGTGGTGCTGCTCGGCCTGTTGATGATGATCATCCGGCGCGCCGCGCTGGCCCAGGTGGTCGGCTTTCTGTCGATCGAAAACGGGCTTGTTCTGGGCGCCGTCGGTGTACGTGGCATGCCGCTGGTGATGGAATCGTCGGTTGCCCTGCTGGTACTGGGCGGTGCGCTCGTGTCCGGCATGTTTTTCTTCCACATCCGCGAGCGCTTCGACGGCCCCGACGAGGCGCCCCGGTGACCGAGCTGCTTACCCTCTCCAGCGTCATGCGGGATCTGGTTTCGCCGCCCGGGCTGGTGGTGATGGTACCGCTTGTCGCGGCGGCCGGTCTGGGCTTCGTGACCGATTTCCGCCTCGCCGCCTGGATCAACGGGGGCGCCGCCACGCTGGCCTTCCTGCTGGCCTGCGCGCTGCCCTGGGAACCGGTGGCGGGGCTGCTGCTGGTGGATCCGCTGGCCGCGCACATGGCCATCCTGACCGGCTTCGTCGCCATGACCGCCGCCTGGTTCAGTCGCGGCACCATCGCGGTGGAGGCCGGGACGGGGCGGCTGGATGCGCGGGCGCTGCGTGCCTACCACGCGCTGTTTCAGGCCTATCTCGGCTTTCTGCTGCTGGCGCTGCTGTCCAACAACGTGGTGATCACCTGGGGGTCGATCGAGGCCGCGACCATCGCCTCGGTCCTCGTCGTGGCGCTGCCGCGCACGGCCGCGGCCGTCGTGGCGGCGTCAAAGCAATTCATGCTCTGCGGCGCGGGCATTTCCCTGGTATTTTTCGGCACTACGCTGCTCTATCTGGCGGCGGCCCCCGCGCTGGGTTCCGGGCTGCCGGCGATGAGCTGGAGCCGGCTGCCAGCCGCAGCGGCGCAGTTCCACCCTGCCATGCTGAACCTGGCCTTCGTGTTCCTGCTGCTGGGCTACGGCACCAAGGCGGCGCTGGCGCCGCTGCACACCTGGATGGCGAGCGCTTGTGCCGAAGGGCCGACGCCGATCTCCGCCGTGCTGTCCGGGTCCATCCTCAACGTGGCGCTGTTCGTCATCCTGCGGCTGCGCGGGCTGCTGGATGTCAACCCGGGCGCGATCGCGCCGGGACCACCGATCATGACCCTCGGACTCGCCAGCGTGTTGCTGGCGGCGTTCAGCCTGTGGCGGCAGGGCGACGTGAAGCGGTTCTTCGCCTTCTCCACCATCGGGCAGTCCGGCGTGGCGGCCTTCGCCTTCGGCCTGGGCGGCGTGGTGGCGACCTTCGCCGGGCTGTTGCACCTGACGCTGCACACGCTGACCCATGCGGCGATCTTCCAGTGCGTCGGCCGCGCCGTCCAGCTCAAGGGCGGGCAGCGCTTCAGCGATATCGGCGGGCTGCTGGTGCACCACCGCGCGCTCGGGCTGACCTTGGCCGTCGGCATCGTGGCGGTCTCGGGGCTGCCGCCCTTTGGCCTGTTCACCAGCGAGTTTCTTATTCTCTCCGAGGCCGTGCGCCGCCTGCCCTGGCTGGTGTTGCCGTTGGCGTTGGGACTGATGGTGGCGGGCTGGGCCCTTGCCATGCGGCTCATATCTCTTTGCCTCGGCGCGCCGACGCCGGACCGTGGCCCGGCGCCGGGGCTGCTCGCGCTGGTGCCGGCCTGGGTGCACCTGGCCGTCGTCCTGGTGCTCGGGCTCGCCATGCCGGGCCCAGTGGCGGTGTGGCTGATGGCCATCGCCGAGGCGGCGCGATGAGTCTTGCCGCCAATATCATCCGCGCCACCCCCACCGAGCCCTGCCAGCCATGGCCGCGCCACGTCTTGCCGGGCGAAGAGTGGCGGGCGATGGCGGCGTCGCTGGGCGAGGTGGGGGCACCGGAGCTGCTCGCGCTGTGGGCGGATACAGTACGGGTGCATGCGCTGTTGCACGACCCGGATGGCGCATGGCTGCTGGCTTCGACCGACGTGGAGGAGGGCCGCTACCCGGCGCTGTCGCCGCAGCGCCCGTCCGCCGCCTGGTTCGAACGCATGATCCGCGATCTCTGGGGCCACGATGCCGAGGGCGGGCGGGACGGCCGGCCCTGGCTCGAGCATGGCCGATGGCCGGTGACAGCGCCGCTCTCCACGCGTCCACCGGCGCGCCAGTCGCCGAGCGAGCCAGCGGAGTTCCTGCCGGTGGAGGGTGGGGACCCCCATCAAATAGCCCTGGGACCGGTGTATGCGGGGATCATCGAGCCCGGGCACTTCCGCCTGTCCGCGCTGGGCGAGACGGTGGTGCGGCTCGAGATCCGGCTGGGCTGGCTGCACAAGGGCACGCTCGGTCTGATGCACGGCAAGTCGCCACGGGCGGCGGCGCGCTTCGCGGCCCGACTGTCGGGCGACAGCACGGTGGCGCATTCCCTGGCTTTCGCCCGTGCCGCCGAGGCCGCCACCAATACCGAAGTTCCGCCCCGGGCGGCTGCATTGCGCGCCATGATGGCGGAGCTGGAGCGGGTGGCGAACCATCTGGGCGATTGCGGAGCGATCGCCGACGACGTTGCCTTTTCATTCCTCTCCGCGCGTTTCTGCTGGCACCGCGAGGCCATGCTGCGCGCCGCCGCGGTGGCATTCGGCCATCGGCTGATGATGGATGCGGTGGTCCCGGGCGGCGTATCCGCCGACATCGCGCCGGGCGGCGCCGAGGCGATCCTGCGCGCGCTCGTGGCCTTGGACGAGGAACTGCCGGAACTGGGCCGGGCCGGCGACAATTCTTCTTCCCTCGCGGACCGGATGGTGGGGACCGGCGTGGTACCACCGGTGTTGGTCTCCGCGTTCGCCGCCGGTGGCTTTGTCGGGCGCGCCTCCGGGCGCAGCTTCGATGCCCGGCGCACGCCGGGCTACGCGCCATACGACCGGCTGACGTTCGAGGTGCCGGTGCTGACGACCGGCGATGTGGACGCGCGGGTGCGCGTCCGCCTGGCCGAACTCGGCGAAAGCATTTTTCTCGTGCGGGCGCTGCTGGCCGATCTGCCCGAGGGGGGAGTGGCGGTTCCGCTGCCGTCGGCCACGGGCGAAGGCATCGGCTGGGCGGAAGGGTTCCGTGGCGACATCTGGCACTGGCTGCGGCTTGACGGCGGCCAGATTTCCGCCGTTTTCATGCGCGATCCGAGCTGGCTGCAATGGCCGCTGCTGGAGGCGGCCGTGGCGGGAAACGCCGTCGCCGATTTTCCTCTCTGCAACAAATCCTTCAACTGCTCGTATTCGGGGGTGGACCTGTAATGGTCTGGCGGCGGGTGCTCTCAACGCTGCGCCACGGCCCGGCGAGCCTGCCGGCGGAGCCGCTGGACGAGGCGGCAACCCGCGGCCTGGCCGAACGGCTGGAAGCCGCGGCGCAGCGCCGGCTGGGGCGAAGCCTGGCGATCCGGCAGGTGGACGGCGGCAGCTGCAACGGCTGCGAGCTGGAGATCCACATGCTGAATTCCATCGCCTATGACCTGGAGCGTTTCGGCCTGCGCTTCGTGGCCAGCCCGCGTCACGCCGACGTACTGCTGGTGACCGGCCCGGTGACGCGCAACATGAACGAGGCGGTGCTGCGCACGTTCGATGCGACACCCGATCCGAAATGGGTCGTGGCGGTGGGCGACTGCGCCATCGACGGCGGCGTGTTCAAGGGCAGCTATGCCATCAGCGGCGCCGTGGGGGCGATACTGCCGGTGGATTTGGTGGTGCGAGGCTGCCCGCCGACGCCAGCGCAACTGCTGAACGGGCTGCGGGCGCTGCTGGAAGCGAACGCGGGCTGAGCGGCGTGGCCGGACCGCCGCGCCGGCACACGTCAGCGCCCCTCTTGCCCCGGCCGGGTGGTAGGGCTAAGCCCTCCCCCTTCCTGCCGCCATAAAGGTTGTCCCCGCTATGTTCTCCCGGTTGCTCGGCTTCATGTCAGCCGACATGGCCATCGACCTCGGCACCGCGAACACGCTCGTCTACGTCAAGGGACGGGGTGTCGTGCTGGACGAGCCCTCGGTGGTGGCGATTGCCGATGTGCGCGGCAAGAAGGTGGTGCTCGCGGTCGGCGAGGAGGCCAAGCAGATGCTCGGCCGCACCCCCGGCAACATCCAGGCCATCCGCCCGATGCGCGACGGCGTCATCGCCGATTTCGAGGTGGCGGAGGAGATGATCAAGCATTTCATCCGCAAGGTGCACAACCGGCGGGGCTTCGCCTCGCCGACGATCATCGTCTGCGTGCCCTCGGGCTCCACGGCGGTCGAGCGCCGCGCCATCCAGGAAAGTGCGGAAAGCGCCGGGGCACGACGGGTGCTGCTGATCGAGGAACCGATGGCCGCGGCGATCGGCGCCGGGCTGCCGGTCACCGAGCCCTCGGGCAGCATGGTGGTGGACATCGGCGGCGGTACCACCGAGGTGGCGGTGATCTCGCTCGGTGGCATCGTCTATGCCCGCAGCGTGCGGGTGGGCGGCGACAAGATGGACGAGGCGATCATCAGCTATATCCGCCGCAACCATAACCTGCTGATCGGCGAGAGCTCCGCCGAGCGCCTCAAGATGGATATCGGCGCCGCCTCCCCTCCCTACGATAATGAGGACGGCCCATACCGCGAGGTGAAGGGGCGCGACCTGATGAACGGCGTGCCCCGCGAGGTGCTGGTCAGTCAGCGCGCCGTCGCCGAGAGCCTGGTCGAGCCGGTATCCGCCATCATCGAGGCGGTCAAGGTGACGCTGGAGAACACACCCCCGGAACTGGCCGCCGACATCGTCGACAAGGGTATCGTGCTGACCGGCGGTGGGGCCCTGCTGACCCGGCTGGACCAGGTGCTGCGCGACGCGACCGGCCTGCCGGTGGCGGTGGCCGAGGATCCCCTGCAATGCGTAGCGCTGGGAACCGGTCGTGCGCTGGAGGAACTCAAGCGCCTGCGCAACGTGCTGACCTCGATGTACTGAGGATAGCGCACGCCGCCCATGTCGTGGTGGCGTCGGGCTGGCGTCGTGCCTAGTGTCGTGGGCATGAACCTGGAAGCTGGCAGAGGGCTACGGTGATCCGGCTGTCCATCCCCGTGCGGCAGGCGCTTGCCAAGCTCACCCTGCCCGTGCTGATCGCGGCTGCCTTCGGGCTGATGTTGCTGGGCAAGGCCGATACGGTCGTGGCCGAGCGCATTCGTATGGCGCTGGGGGATGCGCTGACGCCGATCTACGCACTGCTTGCCGAGCCGGCCGCCCGTCTGCACGACGTCGCCGACAGCGCCAGGCATGTGCTCACGCTGGCCAGTGAAAACGCGCGGCTGCGCGAAGAGAACGAACAGTTGCGCAAGTGGCAGGCGATCGCCCTGGCACTGGACGCCGAGAACAGCGCGCTCAAGGCCAATTTGCATTGGATTCCGGACCCCACGCCCAACTTCGTCACCGCCCGGGTGGTGGCCGATGCCGGCGGGGTCTATGCCCGTGCCGTCCTGCTCTCGGCCGGACCGAACCACGGCATCACCAAGGGCCAGATCGCGCTGGACGACCGCGGCCTGGTGGGCCGGGTGACCGAAGTGGGTGCGCGCAGCGTCCGCGTGCTGCTGTTGACCGACATCAACAGCCGAATCCCGGTCACCCTGGAAAGCAGCCACGGCCGCGCCATCCTGACCGGCACCAATGGCCCGCGGCCGCGCCTGTCGTACTGGACGGAGGGTCTACGCCCGGCCGAGGGCGAGCGGGTGGTGACCAGCGCCGAGGCCGACGCCTTCCCGGCGGGCCTGCCGGTTGGCACTGTCCACTACACCACCCAGAACGTGCCGGAAGTGGAGCCCGCCGCCCGGCTCGACCGACTGGAGATCGTGCGTCTGTTTGATTATGGCCTGCACGACGTGCTGGCGCCCGAGGCGTCGGTTGCAAGACCGCCGGAGCGGCGGCGCTGATGGCAGAGCGCACGCCCGGCATCCGTCCGCGGCCAAGCTTCCGACGGCGTCTGGATATCGCTGCCCGGTGCAGCTTCCCGGGCGCCACCACCGCTCTGCTGCTGCTGCTGGCTGCGGGACCGCTCGGGTTGCCGGGTCAGGCCGAACTGCAATGCGCCCTGGTGCTGGGCTGCGTATTCTTCTGGTCGCTGTTCCGCCCGGCCTCGCTGCCACCGCTGTTGGTCTTCGGGTTGGGTTTGCTCACCGATCTGCTGGGCTACAGCCCGATCGGTGTCAGTGTACTGATCCTTCTCTTGGTGCACGGCCTTGCCATGCTATGGCGGCGCGTGCTGTCCCAGCAGGGCTTTCTGCTGCTCTGGCTCGCCTTTGTAGCCGTCGCCGTCGGTGCCGCCGCGCTGCAATGGGCGCTGACCTCGCTGCTGACCTTCCGACTGCTGCCGGTGGGACCCGCGGTGTTTCAGTCGGCACTGTCGGCTGGCCTGTACCCGCTGCTCGCCGTGGTGCTCGCCCGGGCCCACGCCACCGTCGCCGAGCCGGCACGGGCATGAAACGCGAGTTGAAACGAACGGGGGTGTTCACCCGCCGGGCGCTGTTGCTGGCTGCCGGGCAGCTCGGGGCACTCGGGGTGCTGGCAACCAGGCTCTACCAGGTGCAGGTGATCGACGGCGCACGCTATGCGACGCTGGCCAAGACCAATCGGATCAGTGAGCGTCTGATGGCGGCCCCACGCGGGCGGTTGCTCGACCGGTTCGGGGTGACCCTGGCGGGCAATCGCTCGAACTGGCGGGCGCTGCTGGTTGCCGAGCAGACCGAGAACGTCGATGGGACGCTGGACAATTTCGCCCGTCTCGTGCCGCTGGCCGATCACGAGCGTGTGCGCATCGGCCGGGAAGTGCGCCGGCATCGTCGTTTCATCCCTGTCGTGGTGCGCGACTTCCTCGACTGGGAGGATATGGCGCGCATCGAGGTGAATGCGCCCGATCTGCCCGGCATCCTGATCGATGTCGGCACCACCCGGGAGTACCCGTTCGACAGCATCCTGGCCCATGTCATCGGTTACGTGGCGCCGCCGAACGAGGAAGACGTGGTGGAGGACCCGATGCTGGCCTTGCCCGGCCTGCGGATCGGCCGGGCCGGAGTGGAGAAATACTACGACCTGACCCTGCGCGGCCGGGCCGGAGTGGCGCAGCTGGAGGTGAATTCCGTCGGCCGGGTCGTCCGTGAGCTGGACCGTCAGGAGGGTGTGCAGGGCCAGGACATTGGCCTGACCATCGACAGCGAACTGCAGAAATCGGTGCTCGCGCGGCTGGGCGACGAGAGCGCCAGTGCGGTGGTGATGGACTGCCGCAACGGCGAGGTCCTCGCCATGGCAACCAACCCGTCATTCGATCCAAGCCTGTTCAATTCGGGAGTGTCACAGGCACAGTGGATCGAATGGACCAGCAACCGCCGCGCCCCCCTGATCAACAAGGCGGCCGCCGGCCTGTACGCACCCGGCTCGACATTCAAGATGGTGGTAGCGCTGGCCGGACTGGAGGCGCATGCCATCACCCAGACCGAGCGGCTGAACTGTCCGGGCTATCTCGATATCGGCGATACCCGTTTCCACTGCTGGAGCAAGGGCGGGCACGGATTGCTCGACCTGCGCGGCGCGCTGAAGAATTCCTGCGACGTGTTCTTCTACGAGGTGGCGCGGCGCACCGGCATGGACAACATCGCCGCCATGGCCAACCGGTTCGGCCTGGGCGTGAAGCTGGACATCGAGCTGCCCGGTGTGCGCCAGGGCCTGGTGCCGACGCGCGAATGGCGGATGGCCCAGGGCAAGGCGTGGAATATCGGCGACACGATCGTGCACGGCATTGGCCAGGGCTTCCTCCAGCTCACGCCGTTGTCGCTGGCAGTGATGGCGGCGCGACTGGCAACCGGCCGGGCGGTGCAGCCGCATCTGACGCGCACGATCGGCAATGTCTTGCAGCCCGGGACACGGCCCGAGGACTGGCCGTCGCTCGACCTGCCCGAGCGTGATCTGCGGGCGGTGCGCGACGGCATGTGGCAGGTCGTCAACGAGCCAGGCGGCACGGCATCGATCGCGCGTCTGACCCTCGCCGGGGTGCAGTTGGCCGGCAAGACCGGGTCGACGCAGGTGCGGCGGGTGACCCGCGAGCAGCGCGAGCACGGCTTCAAATCCGAGGACCTGCCCTGGGAATTCCGCCCGCACGCGCTGTTCATTGCTTTCGCGCCCTATGACGCGCCACGTTACGCCTTGTCGGTCGTGGTCGAGCATGGCAATGCCGGGGCTGCGACCGCGGGCCCGGTGGCGCGCGACATCATGACCGACGCGCTGACAATCGATCCGGTCGGGCGCCGCGAACCGCCGCAGCGGGTGGCGGAGAGCATCACGCCGGGCGCGCCGGGGCGGGACGGCTCGCGATGAGCCTGCTGGAACGGCGGCTGATCCGCGAGACCTCGTTCGGCCTGGCCGGCAAGCTGTGGCGCATCTCCTGGACCTATGTCCTGCTGCTCTGCGCGCTGGCGGGGGTGGGCTACGCCGCGTTGTATTCGGCCGGCGGCGGCTCGTCCGAGCCGTATGCCTCGCACCATATCCTGCGTTTCGCCTTCGGGCTGGTGCTGATGCTGTCGATCGCGCTGGTCGATATCCGCTTCATCGCCCGGCTGTCCTGGCCTGCCTACGCGGTGTCCGTGACGCTGCTGGTGCTGGTGCTGCACATGGGCCATGTGGGCAAGGGAGCGCAGCGTTGGATCGATCTCGCCGGAATGCAGTGGCAGCCGAGCGAAATGATGAAGATCGCGCTGGTCATGGCGCTGGCGTCCTGGTTCCACAAGGCGTCATGGGAACGGATGGGCAATCCGCTGTTCCTGGTGCCGCCGGCGTTGGCGGTGGCCGTGCCGGTGGTGCTGATCGTGAAGGAGCCGAACCTGGGAACGGCGGTCATCGTCGCGGCGGTGGGTGCCGCGGTGTTTTTGGCCGCGGGGATACGCTGGTGGAAGGTCGGCTTGACCGCGGCGGTCATCGGCCTGGTGGCGCCAATCGCCTATGGCCACCTGCACGACTACCAGCGGGCTCGCATCATCACCTTCCTCAGTCCCGAGAGTGACCCGCTGGGGACCGGCTACAATATTATCCAAAGCAAGATCGCGCTGGGCTCGGGCGGAATGTGGGGCCAGGGTTTCCTGCAGGGCACGCAGGGCAATCTGAATTTCCTGCCGGAGAAACAGACCGACTTCATCTTCACCATGCTGGGAGAGGAATTCGGCTTTGTCGGCGGCGTGGCGGTGCTCGGGCTGCTGGCGCTGATCGTGCTGGGCGCGATGGGCATCGCGCTGCGCTGCCGGCATCAGTATGGCCGCTTGCTCGCGCTCGGCATCGGCATGAACTTTTTCATGTATGTGTTCGTCAACGTGGCGATGGTGATGGGGGCGATTCCGGTTGGCGGCGTGCCGTTGCCGTTGGTTTCGCATGGCGGCTCGGCGATGATCATGGTGATGGTCGGCTTCGGCCTGCTGATGTCGGTGCACGTGCACCGGGACGTGGAGTTCGGCGAGGGACGGGACAACCCGTAACCGCCGGTCAACCTGGGACTTTCGCCACCATGAACAGCCGGTGGAACGCCAGCAGCGTCGTGCCGTCCGGCCGGCGGGGATAAACCGGGTTCACCGTCGCGCGGTACGCCGCCAGGAAGTCTTCGCGCTGATCAGCTGGCAGCGCGTCCAGGAACGGCCGCAGGCTGCTGCCCATCGCCCATCGCACCACCGCGTCCTCGCCCTGCAGCGCATGCATGTAGATGGTCTCCCACATGTCCAGCGCGGCGCAGTGCGGTCGCAACAGGTCCCAGTAGGAAGCGGGCGGCAGGATCGGCGGCGCCGACCCGATACCGGCCAACCGTCCCGCCCAGGGTCCTTGCGCTGCCACCTGGTACTGCAGCGCGCGGATGGGAGCGTCGTGCATGAACGGCATCTGCACCGCCAGCACCCCGCCCGGGGCCAGCGTGCCGAGCAGGCGCGGAAA
The DNA here is from genome assembly GCA_964459005.1 of uncultured Acetobacteraceae bacterium. GTDB lineage: Bacteria > Pseudomonadota > Alphaproteobacteria > Acetobacterales > Acetobacteraceae > Rhodovastum. The sequence continues at coordinate 7,733 of CAYWOW010000047.1, read as the reverse complement.
CAGCCCTTCGTGTCCGCCCAGCCAGTGCAGCGCGGCATTGGAATAGATCAGGTCGGGCGCTTCGTCCGGCGCCCAGACGGCGATGTCGGCCTGGCTGAAGCCGCAATCGGGAGCGGCAGTCCGTGCCCCGGCCAGCATCGGGGCCGAGCCATCGACCCCCACGACCGTCGCGGCGGGAAAGCGCCGTTTGAGCACAACGGTGACGTTGCCGGCACCGCAGCCCAGATCGACCACCCGCGACGGCGCGGCCAGCGGCACGCGCGCCAGCAGATCGAGCGCCGGACGCAGGCGCTCATCGGCGTATTGCAGGTAGACCGCGGGATCCCATTGCATCGTCGTCGTCCTTCTTTTCAGGCCGGCTTGGCATCGGCCCGGGCCTCGGTGGCCAGGCGGCCGCCGTCGGTGGCGGGCAGGCAGAGGCGAAAGGCCGTGCCGGTTGGGCCGGTGCGCAGCAAGATGAACTCGCCGCCATACGCGCGCACCAGATCGTGTGCGATCGCCAGTCCGAGACCGCCCTCAACCAAAGCAGGCGCACCGACAGGCTGCGTCCGAACAGGAACCGGATCATGCCCGCCTTTCCCCCGCCCCCCGGCCGGTCGATCCGCGGGTCAGATTGCGACCAAGCCGCCGCCCGGGCAACCGGCGCGGTGGGGATTCACGGCAGCCATGCCAACAGCCGCACCAGCCGCTTGGTGGCCGGGGCGAACAGCCGGTCCATGAAGAAAGTGCCGGCCGCCCGTTTTCCTGCCTCCGCGAGGGTGGGATAGGGCACGATCAGGCCGGCCAGCGCCGACAGGTTGGTATGCTGGGCGATGGCCAAGCCCCACATGCCGATCATCTCGCCGGCGTGCGGCGCCAGGATGCCGGCGCCGAGCAGCCGGCCGCGCCGCGTCGCCACCAACTTGACCAGGCCCTCGGGGCGGCGCTCGGTCTGGGCACGGTCGTTCTCGGCTAGCGGCCAGCGCAGGACGCGTATGTCGTGTCCCGCGGCGCGCGCTTCGGCCTCGGTCAACCCGACCTGCGCCAGTTCGGGGTCGGTGTAGATGACCCGAGGCAGCGCGGCGTAGTCCACGCGTGCGGGCAGATGGAACAGCGCCCGGCGGATGACGATGCCGGCGTGGTAGCTGCCCACATGGGTAAAGGCGCGCGGGCCGATGCCCCGCGGGTCGGCGATGTCGCCGACCGCGAAGACGCGCCGGTTGGAAGGGCTGCGCAGCCCGGCATCGGTGGCGATACCGGCCGGCCCGGCCTGCACGCCGCCTGCCTCGAGTCCCAAGCCCTCGATGTTTGGCCGTCGTCCGGCGGCGACCAGCAGGTGCGAGCCCGCGATCCGTCGCCCGTCCCGAAGCAGCAGCGCCGGGCCGGGCTCGGCGCGAACGGCCGGCACACCCTCAAGCACCTCGATGCCGTTGCCGGCCAGGGCGGCGCGCAGCCCGTCGGCAAGTTCGGAATCCTCGCGCCCGGCGATGCGGTCCGCCTCGACCATGGTGACCCGGCAGCCCAGTCCGGCATGCGCCTGCGCCATCTCCAGCCCGATTGGCCCGCCGCCAAGGATAATAAGGTGCGTTGGACGTTCGGGCAGATCGAACAGGGCCTCGTTGGTGACATGCGGCACTTCCGCCAGGCCGGCGATGGCCGGCAGCACGGCGCGGCTGCCGGCCGCAATGACGATGCGCCGGGCGGTCAGGCGGCGCGGTCCGTCGGGCAGCGCCACCTCCAAGGTGTCGCGGCCGATGAAACGGGCCTCGCCATGCAGAACGGTGGCGCCGAGGGCCGTGAAGCGCGTGGCGCTGTCCATCGGCGCAAGGGTGGCAATGACGCCCTGCACATGCGCCTGCACCGCTTCCCACGCGACCTCGGGGACAGGGATGCGCAGGCCGAACCGGCCGGCGGCGCGGGCATCCATGGCGGCATGCGCCGCTGCCAGCAGCGCCTTGCTGGGCACGCAGCCCGTATTGAGGCAGTCGCCGCCCATGCGGCCGCGCTCGATCAGCGCCACCCGCAGGCCAAGCTGGGCGGCGACGGCGGTGACCGAGAGCCCGGCGGCGCCGGCACCGATCACGGCGAGGTCGAACTTATCCATGTCGCGCCCCCCACCGCCGCCGGGCGACCGGTAGCCGCGACAGTGCGGCCAGCGAAGCCCCGGTCAGCTGCCGGAGCAGTCCGTTGGCCAAGGCCGCGGCCATTAGCACCAGGATCAGCAGCAGCGGCCAGAGACGTCGCGGCACGGTCATCGGTGTCCTGTCAGTTCGGCGCCGCACGAAAGCCCGCCCGTGCCAATCCGGCCAAGGTTGACGGGCCGCCCGCCACCCCCCTATAAGCCGCCGCCTGCACGGGCCCCGTCGGGAGGCCCCGCCGTCGCATGTCCCGCGGTCCCGGCGGTCGGCGGTTCTGAAGCCATATCGGAGAGTGTCGTGAAGCGCACCTATCAACCGTCGAAGCTTGTCCGCAAGCGCCGTCATGGATTCCGTTCCCGCATGGCGACGGTCGGTGGCCGCGCGGTGTTGGCGAATCGCCGCGCCAAGGGCCGCAAACGCCTGTCGGCCTGACGGCGCGCGGTGGCGCTCACGCCGCAGCGCCTGAAGCGGCGTGCCGAGTTCCTGCGTGTGGCAGCACAGGGGCGCAAGGTGGCGTCGACCGGGCTGGTGCTGCAAGTGCTGGCGCGGCCCGATTGTGGCCCCGCCCGCCTGGGTTTCACCGTGACCAGGAAGGTGGGTAACGCCGTGGTTCGCAACCGCACCCGACGCCGGTTGAAAGAGGCTGCACGGCTGCTGCTGCGCGCCACCCCGGTGCAGGGCGTGGATCTGGTGCTGATTGGCCGTGAAGCGACCCGCCGACGCCAGTTTGTGGCGCTGATGGACGATTTGCGTCGTGCCCTCGGCCGTGCGGGCGTAACCCCATGACCAGGGGAGCCCGCGTGCTGTCGGCCGGCGTGGTGGCCTACCAGTGGACGCTGCGGCCGTTCATCGGCGCACAATGCCGTCACGAGCCGAGTTGCAGCCACTATGCACTGGAGGCGCTGGCCCTGCATGGGGCAGCGCGTGGCAGCCTGCTGACCGCGCGGCGCATCCTGCGCTGCAATCCCTGGAACCCGGGCGGCTACGATCCCGTGCCGCCCGCGCGTCCGTCCACCGACTCTCCACTCGCCGACGGCCGGAAGGCACACTGATGGACCAGAAGCGCCTGTTCATGGCGATCGCCGCCTCGATTGCCATCCTGTTGATGTTCCAGTTCATGGTGCCGTCACGGGCGCCGCGGCCGGCGAGCGCGCCAGCCACCACGGCGCAGGCGCCGAGCCCGGCCGGCGCGCCTGCCGGGGCCCCGCCGGTGCCGGCGGCCGGTCAGGCCGCTGCCGGGCCCGCCGTGCCGAAGGAAGTGCCGCGGGTGACGATCGCCGGGCCGCGCGTGGCCGGCAGCATCAGTCTGCTCGGTGCCCGGATCGACGACGTGGTGCTGCGCAACTATCACGAGACCATCGACAAGAGCAGCCCGCTGGTCCGCGTGCTGGAGCCACTCTCCGACACCCAGCCCTATTACATCCAGTTCGGCTGGTCGGCCGGTCCGGATACGAAAATCAAGCTGCCCGGCAACGACACGCTGTGGAGCGGGTCCGGCGAGGTCGCACCCGGCAAGCCGGCGCTCCTGACCTGGGACAACGGTGAAGGCCAGACTTTCGAGCTCGTCATCGCTGTCGACGACAATTTCATGTTCTCGGTGCAACAGCGCGTGCGCAACGCCGGACAGCAGCCGGTATCGTTGTACCCGTGGTCGCGCATCCGCCGCGACTACACGCCGCCGACGCTGGGCTACTACATTCTGCATGAAGGTCTGCTGGGCGTGCTGGGCGGCACGCTGAAGGAGCAGAAATACTCCGCGGTGAAGAGCGGCGGCGAGAAGACCGGCGGGGTGTCGTTGGAGAACAGCGGCACCGGCGGCTGGGCCGGCATCACCGACAAGTACTGGCTGGTGGCGCTGGTGCCCGACCAGGACGTGCCCGCCACCGCCGCCTTCCGCTACATCTCCGAGGCCGGCACGGACCGCTACCAGGTGGACTTCGTGACCACCACGCCGCAGGTCGTGCCGGCGGGTGGCGATGAGGCGGTCAGCATCCGGGCCTTCGCCGGCGCCAAGGAAGTGCACCTGCTGCAGCACTACGAAACCGATGCCAAGATTCCGCTGTTCTCGTATGCGGTGGACTGGGGCTGGTTCTGGTTCCTGACCAAGCCGTTCTTCTATGCGATCGACTGGCTGTACGGCTTGCTCGGCAATTTCGGCCTGGCGATCATCGTATTCACGATCTTCATCAAGGCGCTGTTTTTCCCGCTGGCCAACAAGTCCTATCGTTCGATGAGCAAGATGAAATTGCTCGCCCCGAAAATGGCCGTCCTGAAGGAGCAGTACAAAGACGATCCTGCCAAACTTCAGCAACAGATGATGGCTTTGTACAAAGTGGAGAAGGTGAATCCGGCCAGCGGATGCCTTCCCATGTTTATCCAGATTCCGGTGTTCTTTTCACTGTATAAAGTTATTTTCACTACAATCGAAATGCGCCACGCGCCGTTCTACGGCTGGATCCACGATCTTTCGGTGATCGACCCCACCAATGTGTTCAACCTGTTCGGGTTGATCCCCTTCGATCCGACGACAATTTCATCATTCCTTCATCTCGGAGTCTGGCCGCTCATCATGGGCGCCACCATGTACTTCCAGCAAAAGCTCAACCCGCCGCCACCGGATCCGGTGCAGGCTAGGATTTTCCAATGGATGCCGGTGATGTTCACCTTCATGCTGGCCAACTTCCCGGCCGGGCTGGTGATCTACTGGACGTGCAACAATCTCCTGACGATCGCGCAGCAATGGTTCATCATGCGCCAGACCAGATTGGAAAAGCCGCGGCTGGCGCGCACCTGACCGTGGAACAGCGGGCCGAGTGGTCCCCCGCCGAGCGGGCCGCCTGGATCGAGGCCGGGCGGCTCCTGTTCGCGCAGGAGTGTCGCTTCGTTCATGCGGCCCAGACGCTCGAGCAACTGCCCCCGGCCGGCGGTCTGGAGCTGGCCTTCGCCGGACGCTCCAATGTGGGCAAGTCGTCGCTGGTGAACGCCCTGACCGGGCGGCGGGCGCTGGCGCGCACGTCCGGCCAGCCCGGCCGCACCCGGCAGTTGAATTTTTTCGCGCTCGGCAGCCGGCTGACGCTGGTGGACATGCCGGGCTACGGCTATGCCGAGGCGGCCAAGCAGGTGAAGCAGGACTGGCAGGGCCTGATGTTCGAGTACCTGCGGGGCCGGCCGACGCTGCAGCGGGTCATCCTGCTGCTGGACGCGCGCATCGAGGTCAAGGAAGCCGACCGGGCAGTGATGGACCTGCTTGACCGCGCCGCGGTCACCTACCAGCTCGTGCTGACCAAGACCGACGCCGTGCCGCCACCGGCGCTGACACACAAGCTGGCGGATGTCGTGGCGCTGGCGCGCGGCCATCCGGCCGCGCACATGGAGGTGCTGGCGACCAGCAGCGAGACCGGCGCCGGTATCGCCGAATTGCGGGCAATCCTGGCGGAACTCGCGCCGGCATGAGGCCAGTTTCTTGACCGCGCGGCAGCATCGCCGCACAAGGCGCGAACGGACGCGAGGAACCGCACCATGAGCGACAGCACCAAGCTATCCAACCCGACGAGCCGGCAGGCCGCCGAGGAGCAGGCCGAGATCCTGGCCCATGCGCTGCCGTTTCTGCGCCGCTATGCCGGCGCCACGATCGTGGTGAAGTACGGCGGCCACGCGATGGGCGAGGAACACCTGGCGGACATGTTCGGCCGCGACATCGCGCTGCTGAAACAGGTCGGCGTGAACCCGGTGGTGGTGCACGGCGGCGGGCCGCAGATCAACGCCATGCTGAAGCGCCTGGCCATCCAGTCGACCTTCGTCGACGGGCTGCGCGTCACCGACGAGGCCATGGTGGAGGTGGTCGAGATGGTGCTGGCCGGCACCGTCAACAAGCGTGTCGCCGGGCTGATCAACAGCGCCGGGGCGCTGGCCGTCGGCATCTGCGGCAAGGACGGCGGGCTCATCCGGGCTCGCAAGCTGACCCGCACGAAGAAAGATCCGGGCAGCAACATCGAACGCGTGCTCGACCTCGGTTTCGTCGGCGAACCCGAACATGTGGATGTGCGGGTGATCCACGCGCTGACCGGAGCAGGGCTGATCCCGGTCATCGCGCCGGTGGGGGTGGGGGCCGACGGGCAGACCTACAACATCAACGCCGATACGGTGGCCGGGGCGATCGCCGGCGCTTTGGGGGCAACGCGCCTGCTGATGCTGACCGATGTGCCGGGTGTGCTGGACGCCAACGGGCAGTTGGTTCCCGAGATGACAGTGGACGATGTGGAGCGTGGCATCGCCGGCGGCATGATCAGCGGCGGGATGATCCCAAAGGTGGAGTGCTGCGTGGATGCGGTGCGTCGCGGGGCCAAGGGGGCCGTCATTCTCGATGGCCGCCAGCCCCATGCGTGCCTGCTGGAATTGTTTACCGAGGGCGGAACCGGGACAATCATCCGCGCCTGAGCCGAACCGGCACATGATCGTTCGCACCATTGCCGATTTGCGTGCAGCCGTGCAGGGCTGGCGCCGGTCCGGCCTGAGTTGCGCCCTGGTGCCGACCATGGGTGCCCTGCACGAGGGGCACTTGGCGCTGATCCGGCTGGGCGCGCGGTTCTGCGACCGGGTGGTCGTCTCCATTTTTGTCAACCCCCTGCAGTTCGGCCCGCATGAGGATGTCAACCGCTACCCTCGCCGGATGACGGCGGACGTGGCGGCGGCGATGCAGGCCGGCGCGCATCTGGTATTCGCCCCGACGGTGGCCGGAATGTTTCCGCCCGGCCACGCCACCATGGTGCACGTCGCCGGCCTGTCGGAGGGGCTGTGCGGTCCGCACCGTCCCGGGCACTTCGACGGCGTGGCGACGGTGGTGACCAAGTTGCTGTTGCAAACCCTGCCCGATGCGGCGTTCTTCGGTGAAAAGGACTACCAGCAGTTGCTGGTCATCCGCCGGCTGGTGCGCGACCTCGACATCCCGGTCCGCATCGAGGGGATGCCGACGGTGCGCGACCCGGATGGCCTGGCGATGTCGTCGCGCAATACATACCTGTCGGAGCAGCAGCGACGGATCGCGCCGGTATTGGCGGCCACGCTCGGCGACATGGCGCGACGGCTGGCAGCCGACGGCGGTGCGGTCGCGGCGGCGGTCGCGGACGGACAGGCCCGGTTGCGCGCCGCCGGTTTCACCGCCATCGACTACGTCGAAGTGTGCGACGCGGAGACGTTGGCACCGCTCGGACGGGTGGCCGGCCCGGCCCGCATTCTGGCCGCGGCGTGGCTGGGAGACACCCGGCTGATCGACAACGTTGCGGTGGCGCCGTCGCCCTGATCCGCTTTGCGGCCGGGACCAGCAGGCAGTGCCCTGCTAGAGCGTGATGAGCGGAGGCGGAAACGCCGGAGGTCTGAATCACGCGATCAAACAAAGAGTTAGAGCGGGATGAGCGCGCCCTTCAGCGCTCATCCCGCTCTAACGCCCCATGCGCATGAGAAAGTCGATCTGCCACCGCATCTCGTCGATGGCGAGGGGGAAGGCACCGGCGGGACCACCGCGCAGCACGGCTTCCGGCGAGGTGCGGGCCAGCAGCGACTGTAACGGGCCGGCCACCTGCATGGAGAAGCCGGCGCGCCACACCAGGCTGACCAGCG
>CAYWOW010000046.1:3817-21428 GCA_964459005.1 uncultured Acetobacteraceae bacterium | reverse complement strand
CCAGCCGCCACCCCGGCGCAGAGCGTTGTCCACCAGTCCACGGGATACTCCCGATCATGCGCGTGCCGACGGGTCTACGTCAGAACGGTGAATGGCGCGTTGACGTGCCGTCGGCGCGTGTCGTGGCGGCCCGGACCCGGGGCCGACGCCGGCCAGCCCGCAAGGTTCCGGCGGCGATATCGCCGTTGCCGGACGGCCGGTTCGGTGGCTATCCTGTCTTCGCAGCGGCAAAGTTCGGCCTTGATCGGGGACTTTCGGCTGACCGGGCGCTCATCCGGGGAATCCGGGATGGTAGACAATAACGTTCCAATCCACCGTTCCGTCTGGCTCGGGCATGACAATTCTCGGAGGATTTGCGATGAACGCGAATGACATCCTGCAGCAAAATCGCCGCGCGTTTCTCCAGGTGGCGGGGGTCGCCGCGACAACCTTGACCTTCGCCGCTCTGCCGTCGGTCGCCCGCGCCGCGAGCGAGGCGGCCCTGAAAATGAAGATCGAAAATGTCGGCGTGATGAGCCCCGGCGACATGGGGCAGGCCGTGGCGATCCAGCTCAAAGCGGAGGGCTTCAATGTTTTTTGCGCGCTGGAACACCGCAGCGAACGCACCCGTGGGCTCGCGCGCGAGGCGGGATTGACCGATGTCGGCTCGGTTGAGCGCCTCGTCGCCGAATGCGATGTCGTGCTTTCGATCATGGATCCGGGTGCCGCGCTCGATTTCGCGCGCTCTGTGGCGGATGCCTTGCGCGCCACTGGCCGCCGGACGCTGATCGTCGACTGCAACGCGATCGCGCCGGAAACGGCACGCGCCATCGCGGCCGCGGTCCAGGGAGCCGGCGGACGCTTTCTCGACGCCAGCATCATCGGCCCGCCGCCGCGCGGAGGGGCGAAAACCAATCTGTTCGTGTCGGGCCCCGGCGCGGCCGACCTCGAACGGATCGCGGGACCGCAGATTGTCGTGCAGGTCATTGGCGAGGGCGTCGCCGACGCGAGCGCGCTCAAGATGTGCTACGGCGCGCTGACCAAGGGCACGCAGGCGCTCTGGCTGGAGGTGTTGATCGCCGCCGAGCGCCTTGGCGTCGCCGGCATCCTCGAAACCCAGCTGCAGCAGTCCCAGGCCGATCGCTATCACTGGGTCCTCGGCCAGTTTCCGAGCCTGCCGCCCAAGGCCTATCGCTGGGTGCCCGAGATGCTCGAGATTTCGAAAACCCTCGGCGGGGTTGGCATGACCGCGCAAATGTATCAGGGGGCGGCCGACGTCTACCGCTTTGTCGCCGCCACGCCGCTCGGCAAGGAGACGCCCGAGAATCGCGACAAGGCGCGGCAGGGCAAGGATGTCGTGCGATTGCTGGCCCAGGAGCGCAGCTGACCATGGTACACGACCAGGATCGGCCGGCCTAGTTTTCCAGCCGCAGTCCTTGCAGCCGGATCAGGCCGTCGGGAACCTGCTCAAACCCGACAAGAGATTTTTTCATTCCGACGATGTTGCGGGCGATCCAGAGATAGACCAGCGGCAGGTCTTTTCTCTCCTGTTCCCACACCTGGCGGTAGATATCCCGCCGTTTGGCCGGGTCAGCATAAATGCGCGCTTCATCGAGCAGGCGGTCAACGTCGGGGTTCGAGTACTTGCCGTAGTTGAAAGTGCCGCCGGTGTGCAGCATCTGCCACATGTTGCCGTCGGCATCCGAGCGGCCGGACCAGCCGATCAGATAGGCCTGGAAATCGCCCTGATAAGCGGCCTGCAAGGACGAGGCGAATTCCAGCGTGCGGATCTTCACCTCGAACCCGGCCTCGGCCGCCATCGACTGGATCACCTCGGCCACCTGCTGGATGTCGGGGCTGTTCGAGGCGCTGAGCACCACCGGCACCGGCAGCGCCACCCCGGCCTGTTTCAGCAGTTCCCGCGCCTTCGCCACGTCGCGCGCCGGCGGATCGATGCCGGGCACATACGACGGCGAACTGGCTGGGTTGGCCTGCGCGCTCGGCGTGAAGACGCCGTTGTAGACCACCTGAATCAACGCCGCCCGGTCGATCGAGAGTTCAAATGCCCGGCGCACCACGGCGTTCTGGCCGAGCGCGGTGTTGGCGGCGGGTCCGTTGCCGGTGTTCAGGGTAATGCCGACGTAGCCGAGCGAATCATCGATGGCGAGCTTCAGTTTGGGGTCGGACTCGACCTGGCTGATGTCGGTGGGCAGCACGTATTCCACCAGATCGATGGCGCCGGCCCTGAGGTTGGCCAGCCGCGCGGTGGAGTTCACGACCGGCAGATAGACGACCTGGTCGAAATGGAAGGCGGCGGCGTTCCAGTGGGCGGGGAAGCGGCGCAGCACGATGCGGTCCTGCGCCGTGCGGCTCTCGAAGGCATAGGGTCCCGCGCAAACCGGATGGCTGCCGAAACCGGCCGGACCGAGCGCCTCGGCGGCTTTCGGCGAAATCATGATGCCGGCGCGGTCGGCGAGTTGCGCCAGCAGCGGCGAGGCCGGCGCCTTCAGCACCAGGCGCACGGTGAGCGGATCGATCACCTCGATCGACTGGATCGGGCTGATCTCGCCGGCCCGCATGCTGCCCTTCAGCGTGAGATCGCGGGTGAGCGTGTATTTCACCGCCTCGGCGTCGAATTTCTCGCCATCGTGGAAGGTGACGCCCGGCCGCAGCGCGATGACGAGGTGGGTGGGGTCCTCGTAACGCCAGCCCGTCGCCAGCTGCGGGACGATGTTCAGCCTGGCATCCAGATCGAACAGCTTGTCGCACATCGCGGCATAGACGATGCGCCCGACATAGGACGAGCCCAGCGTGGGATCGAGCGAGTCGGCATCCTCGCGCAACCCGATCCGCAGCGTGCTGGTCTGCGCGCGGGTGGATCCCGCGGCGATGGCGAAGGCCAGCACGGCCAGGGCAGCGAACAGGAAGCGACGCATGACGACTCTCCGATTGTTTCGTCCATGCGGTGGTGTGGCCCAGGACGCAACGTTCGGCAAGCGATCGCGCCTGTTCTTACCCGAACAGCTTCTTCGCGATTCCGGCGATGAGCTCGCCCTGGTGGCGGGCGCCGTCGAGCTCGTTGTTGCTCGGCTTGCGCTCGCCCTTGCCGCCGGCGATGGTGGTCGCGCCGTACGGCGCGCCGCCGGTGATCTCCTCGATCGTCATCTGGCCCGCGAAGCTGTACGGCAGGCCGACGACGATCAGGCCGAAGTGCAGCAGGTTGGCGATGATCGAGAACAGCGTCATCTCGTTGCCGCCGTGCTGCGTGGCGCTCGAGGTGAAGGCGCCGCCAACCTTGCCGTTAAGTACGCCTTTGGCCCAGAGCCCGCCGGCCTGATCGAGGAAGGCGGCCATTTGCGAGGGCATCCGGCCGAACCGGGTAGGGGTGCCAATGACGATGGCGTCGTATTCGGCGAGGTCGGCGACCGTGGCGACCGGGGCGGCCTGATCGAGCTTGAAATGCGCGTTCCTGGCGATCTCCTCCGGCACGGTCTCCGGCACCCGCTTGACGTCCACCTTGGCGCCGGCCGCGCGGGCGCCCTCGGCGACGGCGCCCGCCATGGTCTCGATGTGGCCATAGGTGGAATAGTACAGAACCAGAACTTTTGCCATATTGGCCCCCTTGCTCGTTGCAACGCCGCGCGGCGCGGCCATTCCGGACGGGGGCATACATGGGTCGGGCGGGTCGGAAAACACACGCCATGGTGAGGACCGCGCCGGCCCGGCCCGTTCGCCCCTCAGGCGATATCCATCGCCCGCCGCCGCTTCGGCGCCGGCACCGGCGAGGCGGCATCGTCGGGGCTGCCCAGGGAGGCCAGCAGCGCCTCGCGCAGTTGCTGCAGCTTGCGCTCGTTCTCGACTTTCAGGCCGAAGACGTCCTTGACGTAGAACACGTCCACCGCCCGCACGCCGTAGGTGCTGACATGGGCGGACGCGATTTGCAGCCCCTGGTCGCTGATCGCCGCGGTGACGTCGTGCAACAGACCCGGCCGGTCGCGGCCGTTCACCTCCAGCACGGTGTAGGTGTTGGAGGCATGGTTGTCGATCACCACGCGGGGCGGCACATGGATCGCGCGCACGCGCCGCCCGAGCACCGCTTTCGACGCCTTGCGAATCTCGGCGGCAAGCCTGATGTGCCCGGTCAGCGCCTGTTCGATCAGCACGAAAAGCCGCGCCAGACGGTGCGGCGCGTCGAACGCGCCGCCGGCGGCGTCCTGGATCCAGAAGGTGTCCAGCGCCATGCCGTTGGTCAGCGTGTGGATGCGCGCATCGACGATCGAGGCGCCGGCCACCGCCAGCGCGCCGGCGATCTGGCTGAACAGACCCGCATGGTCGGCCGCGTAGACCGTCACCTCGGTCACCGCGCGCACCGGCAACGGCTGCGTCTCGACCGTGAGCGGGGCCTTGCGCGCCTCGGCGTCGCGGATCACGCGGGCGTGGCGGGCATGCGTCTCGGGATCGAAGCCCAGCCAGTAGCCGGCGTAGCCCAGCGAGAGGAACTGTTCGCGCGCCTCGGCCGGCCAGTCGTGCAGCAGCAGCGCCGCCGCTTCCTTCGCCCGCTGCACGCGCACGTCGCGCTCGGTGGTGGACAGCCCGCCCGCCAGCACCTCCGCCACCCGCGCATAGAGTTCGCGCAGCAGCGTCGCCTTCCAGCCGTTCCACACCTTGCCGGAGACCGCGCGCATGTCGGCCACCGTCAGCACCAGCAGCAGGCGCAACCGCTCCGGCGACTGGATGACCTCGGCGAGGTCGAGGATGGTCTTCGGGTCGTCGATATCGCGCTTGAACGCGGTGTGGCTGAGCAACAGGTGATGCAGCACCAGCCAGGATACCGTTTCGGTCTCCTCGGCGGTGAGGCCAAGGATCGGGCCTTCCTCCAACGCCAGGTCCGCGCCGATCTCGGAATGGTCGCCGCCGCGGCCCTTGGCGATGTCGTGCATCAGCAACGCCACGTAGAGGGCACGGTGCGACTGCAAGTTGTTCACCAGGCCCGAGGCCACCGGCGCGACCTGCACCAGCTCGCCGCGCTCCAGCGTGTTGAGCACCCGGATCGCCTCGATCGTGTGCTCGTCCACGGTGAACACGTGGTAGGTGTCGAACTGCATCTGGCCGACGATGCGGCCCCAGTCCGGCATCAGCCGGCCGAGGATGCCGGCTTCGTTCATCGCCTTCAGCCAGACCGCGCCGTCGGCGTGCTCGCCGGTGCGCCCGCACAGCAGGTCGAGGAACAGCGCCTCCGCCGCGGGATCGCCGCGCAGCTCCACCGCGCGCCGCTCGTGGCGGATCAGCGCGCGCATGGCCAGCGGATGGAGATGCAGGTCGCGGTCGCGCGCGACCTGGAGAATGCGCAGCATCTGGATCGGTTCGAGATAGAACTCGCGGCCCTTGGCGCTCATCAGCATGCCGTCGGCCAGCACGAAGCCGGCGGCGAACAACTGGGCGTCGGTTTCCATGGCGCCGGCGGTCGGGCCGAGGGCGGCGCGCAACAGCGCCGGCTCCAGCACATGGGTCAGCCGCGTCACCTCGCGGGCGGTCAGGAAGTAGTGGCGCATGAAGCGCTCCACGCCGTCCTGGCGGCCGTGCCGCGTGTAGCCCATGCGGGCGCCCACCACGGGCTGGAGGTCGAAGGTCAGGCGTTCCTCGGCGCGGCCGGCGACGTAGTGCAGATGGAAGCGGACGGTCCACAGGAAATCCCAGGACCGCCGCGCCAGCCGCGCCTCCGTCTCGATCAGCAACGGGCCGGCGGGTCCGTTGGGATCGGTCAGTTCGCCCATGGTGCGGGTGCCGAACACGTAGCGGGCGATCCAGTACAGCGTCTGCAGGTCGCGCAGGCCGCCGCGGCCCTCCTTGATGTTCGGCTCGACCACGAAAGGCGATTCGCCGTAGCGCCGGTGCCGCGCGTCGCGCTCGGCCTGCTTGGCGGCGATGAAGCTGGCCGGTCCCGCCTCGGTGCAGGCGGTCCGGAAACGACCGGCGAAATCCTTGAACAGCACCTTGTCGCCGGTGATCGGACGGGCATCGAGTAGCGACGTGCGGATGGTCGAGTCGCCCTTCGCCTCGGTCAGGCAGTCCGCCACCGAGCGGGTGGCGTGGCCGACTTTCAGGCCAAGGTCCCAGAGGAAGTAGAGCATGAACTCGACCGTCCACAGCACCGCCGGGCTGGGTTCGTGGGCAGTCAGGAACAGCAGGTCGATGTCGCTGAACGGCGCCAGCACGCCGCGGCCGTAGCCGCCGGTGGCCGCCACGCAGAGCCGTTCCGGCCCCGCGCCGTCGGGCTTGCCGGAAGGTGCGGACATCGAAGGCGATGCCGCGGCCTGCAACGACGATGCGAAGCGGTGCAGTGCCGCGATCAGCCCGTCGGTGGCGCCCGCCAGTCGCCGCGCCGCCACCATGCCGGTGATGTCGCCACGTTCGAAGCTCTCGCGCAGCGCGATCTGGAAGCGCCCGAGGTGGCGGCGGAAGATGGCCAGGGCGGTGTCGCGCGGGATCGCCCCGCCGCTCTCGGCGGCAAGCGAGCCCAGCGTCTCCTGCAGGGCGGCGGTGGCGGCGGCCGGGTCGGACGGAACGGGTGCGGACTCAGACATCCCGGTCATGTTATCGGGTCGGCCGGCGGTATGACAGGCCGCGCAGCGGATGGCAGCATCGTCCGCAACCGATAAAGCGCCTCCAACGCCTCGCGCGGGGTCAGCCGGTCCGGGTCGAGCGCTTCCAGGGCGGCCTGCAACGGGTCCGGGACAGGAGACTCGGCGGGGGGAGCGGCGGCGGGCTGCGCGGCGGCGAACAGCGGCAGCGCGCCGGCGTCGGTCAGGTCGCCGGCGCGGCTTTCCAACGCCTCCAGCAGAGCCGCCGCGCGGCGCACGACCGGCGCCGGCACCCCGGCCAGCTTGGCCACGTGCACCCCCCAGCTGCGCCCGGCCGCGCCCTCGGCCACCTCATGCAGGAACACCACCTCGCCCTTCCACTCCTTCACCCGCATGGTATGCGGCGCCAATCGCGGCAATTCGGCGGTCAGGCGGGCGAGTTCGTGGAAATGGGTGGCGAAGATGACACGGCAGCGGATCGTGTTGTGCAGCGCCTCCAGCACCGCCCAGGCCGTCGCCAGCCCATCCAGGGTGGCGGTGCCGCGGCCGATCTCGTCCACCACCACCAGGCTGCGCGGTCCGGCCTGGTGGAGGATGGCGGCGGTCTCGGTCATCTCCACCATGAAGGTGCTGCGGCCCCGCGCCAAGTCGTCGGAGGCCCCGACCCGCGAGAACAGACGGTCGACGATGCCGAGGCGCGCCCGCGCGGCGGGCACCGGCAACCCGGCCTGCGCCAGCAGGACGATCAGGGCGTTCTGCCGCAGATAGGTGGACTTGCCGGCCATGTTGGGCCCGGTGAGCAGCAACACGCGCCGGTCCGGGGAAAGATCGGCGTCGTTCGGCACGAAGGCGCCCTGGCCGGCGAGCGCCGCCTCGACCACCGGGTGGCGTCCGGCCTCGACGAAAAACCCCTCGTCGCCGGTCACTTCTGGCCGGCACCAGGTGCCGGGGGCGGCCAGCGCGGCGGCGGACTGCGCCACGTCGAGCAGCGCCAGGGCGGCGGCGCAGCGGGCGAGCGCCTCGGCCTCGTGCAGCGCGGCGGCGACCAGGTGGGCGAACACCGCGCGTTCGCGCGCCGCCGCCCGGTCGGTCGCCTCGGCGATGCGGCGGTCGAGTTCCGCCAGTTCGGTGCAGGAGAAGCGCGCCCCGTTCGCGGTGGCCTGGCGCAGGGTGAGATCGGCATGGGCGCGCAACTTCTCGACCACGGCCGACGGCGCCTCGATGACGTAGCCGAGCTGGGCGTGGTGGCGGATCTTCAGGCTCGCCACGCCGTATTTCTGCGCGTAGTCGAGTTGCAGCGTGGCGATGACGCGCCGGCTGTCGTCGCGCAGCGCCCGCTCGGCGTCCAACTCGGCATCGAAGCCGGCGACGATGGCGCCATCCTCCAGCCGCACCGGCACCGTTTCGGCGAGCGCCGCCCGCAGGCGCGCGTGCAGGCCGGGCACCGGCGCGAGTGTGGCGCAGGCGTCGGCGAGCAGGCACGGCAGCGGCCCGGCCAGCACCGCCTCCGCCTGCTGGCCGGCCGCCAGTCCGTCGCGCAGCGCGCCGAGGTCGCGCGGGCCGCCGCGGCCGAGCGACAGCCGTCCCAGCGCGCGCGCCATGTCCGGGGCGCGGCGCAGCGCCGCGCGCAACTGCGCCGCCGCCTCCGGGTTGGCGAGCAGCCAGGACCAGGCGTCCTGGCGGTCGGCGATGGCGGCGGGATCGGTGAGCGGGGCGGCCAAAAACTCCGCCAGCAGGCGCGCCCCGGCGGCGGTCAAGGTGCGCTGAACCGTGGCGAGCAGCGTGTGGGTGGTGCCGCCGTCGCGGGCGCGGGTCACCTCCAGGCTGGCGCGCGTCGCCGCGTCGAGCTCCAGCCGCCCGGTCTGCCCCAGCGGCGCCGGGTGCGACAGCCGCGGCAGCTTGCCGGCGCCGCTCGCCCGCACGTAGTCGAGCGCCAGCATGGCGGCGACGGCCTCGGCATCGGAGAAGCTGCCGAACGCCTCCAGGCTCGCGACGCCGAACGCCTCGGCGAGCCGGCGGCGCGCCGGCAGCGGCGGCGGAACCGGCAGCCCGGGGCCGCGGCAGCCCTCCCAGTCGCCCAGCGCGAGCCCGGCGGGGGCCAGAACCTCGGCGGGGTCGAGCCGGCCGAGCAGGGCGGCCAGCGTCTCGGGGCGCACCATCTGGGTTTCGAACAGCCCGGTGGAAACGTCCAGCCAGGCCGCGCCCGTCTCGCCGGCGACGGTGGTCAGGGCAAGCAGGATGTTGGGCCTGCCCGGTTCCAGCAGCGCCTCCTCGGTCAGCGTGCCGGGGGTGATCAGGCGCACCACCTCGCGGCGGATCGGCGCCTTGCCGGTGCGTGTCTTCGGGTCCTCCATCTGTTCGGCCACGGCGACGCGAAAGCCGCGCCGGATCAGGCGGGACAGATAGGACTCGGCGGCATGCACCGGCACGCCGCACATCGCGATCGGCTGGCCGGCGTGCTCGCCGCGGCTGGTCAGCGCGATGTCGAGCGCGGCGGCGGCGGCCTCGGCGTCGGCGAAGAACATCTCGTAGAAGTCGCCCATGCGGAAGAATACGAGCGCATCGGGATAGGCCGCCTTGGCGGCGAACCATTGCGCCATGGCGGGGCTCGCCCCGAGGGCGGCAGGCGATCCGGCGAGGACGGGCGGACGGGCGGGAGCTTGCATGGCCATGGTTTAGCCGCTCGCCGCCGCGGGCGCGAGTGAGCCGCATGGCCGCTCCGTTCCGGACGCACATCTGTTCGCCGCCTTGGCGCGCCGGGCCGCTTCCGCCGGACGGCACTTGGAGCGATGATAGAGGGTCACGTTAAAAACGACGGGAGAGGAATGAACCATGGCCGACGGCAGCCCCGATTCCCACACCGCGCACGTCTCGGGTGAAGAGGCACTCGCCCTGCACGCCTCGGGCCGGCCGGGCAAGCTGGAGATCCACCTCACCAAGCCGCTGACCACGGCACGCGATCTCTCGCTGGCCTATACGCCGGGGGTGGCGGAGCCGTGCCTGCGCATCTTCCGCAACCCGGACCTGGTCTATGACTACACCGACAAGGGCAACATGGTGGCGGTGGTGTCCAACGGCACCGCGGTGCTGGGGCTGGGCAACCTCGGCCCGCTCGGCGCCAAGCCGGTGATGGAAGGCAAGGTGGCGCTGTTCAAGCGCTTTGCCGACGTCGACGGCATCGACCTCTGCATCGCCACCGAGGACGTCGACCAGATCGTCAATTGCGTGCGCTACCTGGGCCCCAGCTTCGGCGGCATCAACCTCGAGGACATCAAGGCGCCGGAGTGCTTCGTCGTCGAGCAGCGCCTGCGCGAACTGATGGACATCCCGGTGTTCCACGACGACCAGCACGGCACCGCCATCGTCGCCGCCGCTGGCTTCATCAACGCCTGCCACCTGACCGGGCGCGCGCTGCGCGACACCAAACTGGTGGTGAACGGCGCCGGCGCGGCGGCGATCGCCTGCGTCGAGCTGTTCAAGGCGATGGGGTTGCGCGGCGAGAACGTGATCCTGTGCGACACCAAGGGCGTGGTCTACCAGGGCCGCACCGAAGGCATGAACCAGTGGAAGAGCGCCCACGCGGCGCTGACCAAGGCGCGCACGCTGAGCGAGGCGATCGAAGGGGCGGACGTGTTCTTCGGCCTGTCGGCGAAGGGAACGCTGACCCAGGACATGGTCCGCAAGATGGCGCCGCGGCCGATCATCTTCGCGATGGCGAACCCCGACCCCGAAATCACGCCGGAGGAGGCGCGCGCCGCCAGCCCCGATGCGATCATCGCCACCGGGCGCAGCGACTACCCCAACCAGGTCAACAACGTGCTGGGGTTCCCCTACATCTTCCGCGGCGCTCTCGACGTGCGGGCGAGCACCATCAACGAGGCGATGAAGATCGCCGCCGCCGAGGCGCTGGCGCAACTGGCGCGCGAGGACGTGCCGGACGAGGTGAACACCGCCGCCGCCGGCCGCCGTCTGCATTTCGGCCCCGACTACATCATTCCGAACGCCTTCGATCCGCGGCTGATCAGCCGCCTGCCGCCGGCGGTGGCGAAGGCGGCGATGGATTCCGGGGTTGCCCGCAAGCCGCTCGCCGACCTGGCCAAATACGCGCGCGGCCTGTCGGGCCGGCTCGATCCGACCGCGAGCGCGCTCGATGCCATCATGGAGAGGGTGCGCGCCGAACCCAAGCGGGTGGTGTTCGCCGAGGGCGAGGAGGAGAAGATCGTCCGCGCCGCGGTGGCGTTCCGCAACGCCGGCTACGGCACCCCGGTGCTGATCGGCCGCGAGGAGCGGGTGCGGGCCACCATGGCCTCCCTCGGGCTTGGCGAGGCAGCCGGCATCGAGGTGCACAACGCGCGGCTGTCGAAGGACAACATCGAGTACACCGCGTTCCTCTACAACCGCCTGCAGCGGCGCGGCTTCATCGAGCGCGACTGCCAGCGCATGGTCAACCAGGACCGCAACATCTTCGCCGCCTGCATGGTGGCGACCGGTCACGCCGACGCCATGGTCACCGGGCTGACTCGCTCCGCGTCGGTGTGCCTCGACGACATCTCGCAGGTGATCGACCCCAAGCCGGGCGGCAGCGCTTTCGGGCTGACGCTGATGCTGGGCATGCGCGGCGCCACCATCTTCATCGCCGACACGCTGATGCATGTCCGTCCCACCGCCGAGCAGTTCGCCGACATCGCCTGCGGTGCGGCGGCGACGGCGCGGCGGCTTGGCCACGAGCCGCGGGTCGCGCTGCTGTCGTACTCGACCTTCGGCAGCCAGACCTCGGTGGCGGGGACGGAGTTGCAGGCGGCGGTGGAGGTGCTGAACAAGCGCGGCGTCGATTTCGAGTACGACGGCGAGATGAGCCCGGACGTGGCGCTCGATGAGTCGTACCGGGCACTCTATCCGTTCTGCCGGCTGACCGGGCCGGCCAATGTGCTGATCCTGCCGGGGCTGCATTCCGCCCACATCACGTCGCGGCTGGCCCCAAGGCTGGGCGGGGGCGGCACCATCGGGCCGTTGATCCTGGGCCTGACGCACGCCGCCCAACTGGTGCCGATGGATGCCACGGTCAGCCAGATCGTCGACATCGCCACCATCGCCGCGCACCAGACCATACGGCTGTTCGTGGGGCGCTGAGCGGCGCGGGCCGAACCGGGCCAGGGGGCGGTTGCCCCCTGGCCGTTCAGTCCGAGGCGGACGCCGAAGACGGCGCCGCGGGCAGGACCAGAACAGTGCCTTCCACCGGAGACAGTATCATCGGGTCGACGGGCGGCCTCGCGAGTTCCGGGACACGTTCCAGCAGGGCGCGATGCAGTTCGTCGCGGCGCGCCCACAGCGAGCGGTACCAGGCCAGGCGCTGCGGCACCTGACGGCCCAGCATGCGTTGCCGCGCCACCATGGCGCGCGCCGCGTCGCCGATGGCGCGGCCGCGCGCGGGGTCGGCCAGCAGGTGCAACAGCCGCATCTGCAATTCGGCCGCATCGCGGAACAACAGGCCGGTCCGCCCGTCCTCCACGCTGCCCGCGTAAACCACCGGGCTCGCCAGCGCGGTCACCCGGTGGGCCGCCGCCTCGATGAACTTGAGGTCCGACTTGCAGCGGTTGAAGGCGTTGTCGCGCAACGGCATGAACGAAATCTCGCTGCCCGCCAGCAGGTCCTGGTAGGTCTCGTAGTCGCACAGCGGCACGAAGCGCTTGTGCGGGGTCTGCAACGCCTCGAACAGGCCGTTATCGGCGACGATGCGGAATTGCAGCCGTTCGCCGGCGAGCGCGGCGACGCCGTTGAGCGCTTCCAGGAAGGGCGGCCAGTCGTCCTCGCGGTTCAGCCCGGCGAAAAACAGCGTCAGGCGGTTGGGGTCGGCGTAGTTGCGCACATCGGGTAGCCGCACGATGGCGTTGGTGAAGACCGCCACTTCCGGGTTGGTCTGCCGCAGCACTGCCGCCAGCGGCTCGGTCGAGGTCTGCACGGCGTGCACGGCGCTGAAGTTGTGCACGTCGTCGCGCTGCATCGCCCGCATGAAGCCGGGATGGTCGTCGAACTCGCACAGCACCATCCAGCCGCGCGCGATCAGCCCGCGCACCTGCTCCAGCCCGCCCGCGCCGGCGAGCAGCGGGCGATGGAAGATGAACAGCCGCGGCGCGCCGTCATCCGTCGGCGGGGCCAGGGGCTGGCCCTCCGTCACGACCTCGGTGATCACCCCCGGGGCGGTCGCCAGCGCCCGCATGGGCTGCACGACCCGCACATGGCTCACCCCGCCGACGTGGTCGAGCATGGTCGAGCGCAGATGCAGTATCGCCGGAGGCCGCCTAGCCGCGCGCCAGACGTGCTGCAGCGGCAGCGCCCGGCCGCGGTAGCCCTCGCGGTCGATGCCCAGCGCCGCCAGCGCCGGCTCCATGGCCTGGACGAAGGCCTCGCCGGCCTCGCGGCCGAAAATGCGCGGCGCGACGTCCACCGGCACCAGCCCGGCGGCGGCGAGAGCGCGATGCGTGGTTTCCCAGGTGAACCAGCGCAGATGGGTGCGGTCGAACAGCCCGATCGGCTCGTAATCCCAGGTGCCGCGCAGCAGGCGTTCGGCGAAGCTCCAGTGCTCGGCGTTGGGCATGCAGATCAGCACCACCCCGTTTTCCGACAGCGCGGCGGCGTGGCGGCGCAGCAGCGCCCAGGGGTCGCGCATGTGCTCCAGCACGTCGCCGTAGACGATGCAGTCGAATGGCCCCGGGCCGAACGGGAAGGGTTTGGCCTCGACATCGCTGGTCGCCACCTCATCCAGCCGGGTGGCGGCCAGACGTGCCGCGGTCGCATCGGATTCGATGCCGAGGTAGCGGCAGACCGGGTTGCGCCGCTTGTACTCGGCGCCCAGCGCCCCGGTCGCGCAGCCGACGTCGAGGATCACCCGGGCATCGAGCGGAATGCGTTCGAGCAGGTCGGGATTGAGGACATCGGGATAGGTCGGCATGCGCGAGTGATGCCCGCAACCGGAGGGGGGAGCAAGCCTTTGCGAACGATCCAACGGGTGCGCCGTCAGCGCTGGCGCGCCTGCCGGGCGGCGGCCTCGTCCAGCGCGGCCTGGGCGCGCCGGGCCGCTTCCGCGTCGCGCTCGGCGGCACGGCTGGCCAGCAGCCGGTCGGCTGCCTCGGCACTGGCGCGGGCGGCGGCCAGCACGGCGCGCGCCTGCACGGTGGCGGCGCCGGCCTGGGCATGGGCCTTGCGCGCCCGCGCCACCGCCTGGCGCCCGAGCGGCAGCCAGGCCGCGAAAGCCTCGACCGCGCCGTCGCTCGCGTCCAGCGCGCCGGCGGCATCCTGTTCGCGGAAGATCGCCTCCTCGGCGCCGTGCAGCGCCTTGCCGGCGGCATCCTCGGCCTCCAGGCAGGCGGCGAGCGCACGGCGGGCATCCTCGCAGACGCTGTGGCGCAGCCGCGCCAGGGTCTCCAGGGCATCGCGGGTCATGCCGGGCCTCCTTCAAGGGCGGCGCGCAGCCCGGCGAAACTGTCGGCCAGCGAGGCGCGCTCCTCGCGGCTCTGGCGCAGCACCGCCTCCAGCCGCGGGGCGACGGCGATCGCCTCGTCCACCGCCGGGTCGCTGCCCGAGCGGTAGGCGCCCAGGCGCACCAGGTCGGCCATCTCGGCGTGCAACGCCAGGATGCCGCGGGCGCGCCGCGTCAGCGCGTTCTCGGACTCGCTGTTGCAGCCCGGCACGGCGCGCGACAGCGAGCGCAGCACATCGACGGCCGGGTAGCGCCCGCCTTCGCCGATGCGGCGGTCGAGGATGACATGGCCGTCGAGCAGGCCCCGCACGGCATCCGCCACCGGCTCGTTGTGGTCATCGCCCTCGACCAGCACGGTGAACAGGGCGGTGATGTGCCCGGCCGGCCGACCCGGCAGCTCCAGCCCGGGGCCGGTGCGCTCCAGCATCCGTGGCAGCTCGGCGAACACGCTGGGCGGATAGCCGCGGGTGGCCGGCGGCTCGCCGGCGGACAGGCCGATTTCGCGCAGCGCCAGGCAGAACCGGGTGACGCTGTCCATCAGCAGCAGCACGGATTTGCCCTGGTCGCGGAAATACTCGGCCACCGTGACCGCGGCGTAGGCGGCCTCGCGGCGCAACAGCGGCGGGGTGTCGGAGGTGGCGACCACCACCACCGCGCGTGCCAGACCACCGGGGCCGAGGTCGTCCTCGACAAACTCGCGGACCTCGCGGCCGCGCTCGCCGACCAGCGCGAGGACGGCGACATCGCAGGCGGTGTGGCGGGCCAGCATGGCCAGCAGGGTGGACTTGCCGACGCCGGAAGCGGCGAACAGGCCCAGGCGCTGGCCGCGCCGGCAGGTGGCGAAGGTGTTGAGCACCCGAACCCCGAGATCGAGCCGCTCGCCCAGCCGGGCCCGCCTTGTGGCCGGCGGCGGGGGGGCACGGACGGGCATCGGCACGGGTCCGTGCGGCAGCTTGCCGCGCCCGTCCAGGGGGCGGCCGAGCGGGTCGATGATGCGGCCGATCCAGCCGTCGGCGACCGCGAGGGTCGCGCCGTGGGTCGCTCCCGGAGTGGGCAGGGCGGCCAGCGCGGCGCTGCCGGGGCCCAGGCCCTCCGCCGGCCCGTAGGTCATGGCCTGGGCGAGCCCGCCGCGGAAGCCGACGATTTCGGCCGGCACATCGTGGCCGTGGCGGCTGCTGAGCGCGATCCGGTCGCCGACGGACAGGTGGTGCGACAGGCCGCCGACCTCGACGGCGAGGCCGGAAACGCCGGCGACGCGGCCTTCCAGCCGGATCGCCGACAACTCGTGCAGGGCGGCCAGGGCAGCGGCGCCGCGCTGGGTCAGGGGGATTCGTCTCATTAACAGACCTTTATGATGAATAACCTGTCGATGACCGATGTGCGATCTGAATTCGCCCTTTGTTCCGTCTCGTTCCGTGAAAGATACTCGTATAAGGTGAAAAAATCATGGCCATGCTCGCGTTAAGGTGGTATTTCTGCAACCGAAGATAGCAGAAGGCATTTACCAATGCGTGTCCTCCTGGTTGAAGACGATCTCGCCTCAGCCCGCGGCCTGGCCCTGATGCTGCGCTCCGGTGGCGCCGTCGTGGACCACGCCGACACCGGAGAGGAAGCGCTCGAACTGGTCCACCATTACGACTACGACATCGTCGTGCTCGACCTCATGCTGCCCGACATGGATGGCTACGACGTCGTCCGCCGCATGCGGTCCGCCCGCATCGAAGTGCCGGTGCTGATCCTGTCCGGGCTGACCCGGCCGCAGGCGAAGGTGAAGGGCCTGGCGCTGGGCGCCGACGACTTCCTCACCAAGCCGTTCGACAAGGCCGAGTTGATCGCCCGCATGCAGGCGGTGGTCCGCCGCAGCAAGGGCTTCAGCCAGCCGGCCCTGCGCGTCGGCAACCTGCAGCTCAACCTGGACAGCCACGACGTCCTGGTGGACGGCCGGCCGGTTCACCTGACCGGTAAGGAATACGCGATCCTGGAACTGCTGGTGCTGCGCAAGGGGATGGTCCTGACCAAGGAGGCTTTCCTGAACCATCTCTACGGCGGCATGGACGAACCGGAGATGAAGATCATCGACGTTTTCATCTGCAAGCTGCGCAAGAAGCTGGCGCACGCCGGCGCCGACAACCTGATCGGCACGGTGTGGGGCCGCGGCTACATGATCCGCGAGCCCTCGGCGCACGCCATGCCGCCGCTGCCGGCCGTGATGCCCGCGCGCCCGGCGCCATCCACGCCATTGGCTCCGTTCGACTATGGGCGTGCCGTCAACGTCGCCTGACCTGCCGGCGCTCCCGATACAATTCTTGCGTTCCGCCGAGTTGGCGGGCCAAGGTGACGCCGCCCGGCGAAAACGCCACGCAACCGGGACCGGGGGGACTTTCCATGCCTGATTATCCGTTCATCACCCTGCGCGCCGTGCTCGGACCCGCAACCATGCTCGGCGCGGGCAAGGCCGAGCTGCTGGAAGGCATCGCGGAAACCGGCTCGATCGCGGCGGCGGGTCGCCGCATGGGCATGAGCTACAAGCGGGCGTGGTATCTGATTGACACGCTTAACGGCTATTTCGATGCCCCGCTGGTCACCTCAAGCAAGGGTGGTCGCGGCGGCGGCGGCGCGGCGCTCACCGACACCGGCCGCCGGGTGCTCGAACTCTACCGCCGCCTGCAGGGCCGCGCGGAGGCGGCGGTTGCCGCCGAATTGAAGGAACTCGCGGCGATGGCGGCACGGGAGCCGCCACCGGCGGCATAGCTTTCCCCGGCGCCGCACGATATAGTCATCAGGCTATATCGCATGGCGTCGTCATGGTTGCCCTGTCCCTGCCGTCCACGCCGTCGCGGAACCTGCCCGCTGCCTTCGCCGGCGGCGCGCTGATTGGCGCGGTCGGCGGGTTGATCGGCCTCGGCGGCGCGGAATTCCGCCTGCCCTTGCTGATCGGCGTGTTCCGGTTCGCCGCCCTCGAGGCGGTCATTCTCAACAAGGCGATGAGCCTGGTCGTCGTCGCCTCGGCGCTGCCGTTCCGGGCGGGTACGGTGCCGGTGGGCGCGGTTGCCGCTCAATGGCCGGTCATCGTCAACCTGCTGGCGGGCGGCCTGATCGGCGCCTGGCTCGGCGCGGGCTGGGCGACCCGGCAGAAGCCGAAAAACCTCACCCGGGTGATCGCTGTCATGCTGACGCTGATCGCGGCCGTTCTGTTGCTGGGTCACGGTGTGGCCGGTTCGGGCGCGCTCCTGACCGGGACCGCGCAGGCCGTCGCCGGCGTCATCGCCGGGTTCGCCATCGGCATCGTCGCCGCCCTGCTCGGCGTCGCCGGCGGGGAGTTGCTGATTCCGACGCTGGTGTTGCTGTTCGGCGCCGACATCAGGCTGGCCGGCAGCCTGTCGCTGGCGGTGAGCCTGCCGATCATGCTGGTCGGCTTCACCCGCTACAGCCGGGACGCCAGCTTTGCCGTGCTCGGCCGGAACCGGGCTTTTGTCCTCGTGATGGCGGCCGGCTCGGTTGTCGGCAGCTTCGTCGGCGGCCGGTTGCTCGGCATCGTGCCGACGCCCGTGTTGCTGCCGCTGCTGGCCGCGAT
>CAYWOW010000046.1:0-3717 GCA_964459005.1 uncultured Acetobacteraceae bacterium | reverse complement strand
TTCGCCGCCACCGTGTGGTCCTCGCTCACCGCCACCGAAATCACGTCGCGCACTTCCGTGTAGTCGGCCACCGCCGCCACCGGGCGCTTTTCCACCTCCAGCATCTCGAACAGCACCTCCGCCGTGCTCGGCAGCAACGCCCCGCGCCAGCGCCGCGGCCGGAAGGCGCTGATCGGCGTCAGCGGCAGCAGATTGGCCGACAACGGCACGATCGGCCCGTGCGCCGACAGGTTGTAGGCGGTCGATCCGGCCGGCGTGGAGACCAGCACGCCATCGCACATCAACTCGGGCAGGCGCACCCGGCCATCGACGGTGATGCGGATCTTGGCGGTCTGGCGCTGCTGGCGCAGCAGCGACACGTCGTTCAGCGCCAGCGCCTCCCGCACCGCACCGGTCGCCGTCACGGCGCGCATGTGCAGCGGCCGCAACACCGCCTCCTGCGCGCGGGCCAGGCGGCCGGGCAGGTCGTCCTCGCTGAACGGGTTCATCAGGAAGCCGACGGAGCCGCAGTTCATGCCGTAAACCGGCACGTTCTTGCCGAGCAGCCGGTGCAGCGTCTCCAGCATGAACCCGTCGCCGCCGAGCGAGACCACCAGGGCGGCCTGGTCCAGCGGGCAGTCGCCGTAGCGCGCCATCAGCCGCGCCCGGCTCTCCGTGGCCAAGGGGGTCGCCGAGGCCACGAAGGCGATACGGCCCTTCGGCACGGGTCGCGGCCCGGTCGGCACCACCAGCGGGGTCAACGGCGGGTCAGACCAGCCGCCGGTGTTCCAGCACCGGCATGTCGCGGCGCACCCGCGCGGTCAGCGCCGGATCGATGCGCGCCGTCGTCCAGCCCGTGCCGTCCGAGGCTTTTGCCACCACGTGGCCCCACGGATCGCAGACCAGCGAATGCCCATAGGTGAAGCGCGGCTCTTTCGAAGCGCCGTCCAGGTGCCGCCCCCAGGCCGCCGGCGCCGCCATCCAGCACTGGGTCTCGATGGCGCGGGCGCGGATCAGCGCCTCCCAGTGGTCCTTGCCGGTCTGCAAGGTGAACGCCGCCGGCAGGAAGATCAGCTCGGCGCCGGCCCGGCGCAGCGCCAGGAACAGCTCTGGGAAGCGCACGTCGTAGCAGATCGCGCAGCCGACCTTCACGCCGCCCGCCTCGTAGGTGACGATCTCGCTGCCCGCCCCGAAGGTGGCGCTCTCGCGATAGCCGAGGCCGTCCGGCGTGACGATGTCGAACAGGTGAATCTTGCGGTAGCGCGCCAGTTCGCGGCCCTGCGGGTCGAACACCACCGTCGTGTTGAACAGCGTGTCGCCGGCCCGTTCGACGAGCGAGCCGCCATGCACGTGAATGCGCTGGCTGCGCGCGATGCCGCGCAGGAACTCATAGGCCGCGCCGCCCGGCTCGTTGCTGCCCGGCGCTGGCAGCGCCTCGGCCTGGTCGAACTTGGCCGCGCGGTCGCCGCCCAGGCAGGTCCACACCTCGGGCAGGCCGATCAGGTCCGGCCGATCAACCATCGCCCCCTCGATCAGGGCACGGGCCTGGGCGATGTTGTCCGCCTTCACGTGGCCTGAGTTCGTCTGCACGACGCTGACGCGCATGAAAATCCTCCTCGCTCGCGGCCGGGCCGCGGCTGTCAGGCTAGCAGCCGTTCCTCAGCGTGGCCAGTCGAGCCGCGGCTCGCTGCGTAGGGGCCGTCCCGGGCGAATCACCGATCGGCGGCGGGAATCGCCGGGCTCCTCGGCGGGGTCGGGCGGAACGTCCTCGGCCTCCGGTTGCTGGTACGGCGGTGGCCGGTACCCCGTTTCCACCGGCGCCCGGCGCGGTGCCTGCATCGGGGCGGGCGGGATCGGCGGGCGCACCAGCCGTTCGTCCTCGGCGCGCGACGCGGGCGCGATGGGCGGCGGCGGGTCGGGCCAGTCCATGCCGCGGCCGCGCGATTCCGGCATGCGCAGCACCAGCGTGCGAATCTCGCCCTGAAGCTCGTCGAGGCGCGCCTCGATCGAGTCCAGCCGCCCTTTCAGCCCGAACACGCTGAACGGCATCAACAGGAACACCAGCAGATACAGCAGCGCCGGCACCAACACGGCGATGGTCACCCACCACGGCAGCCAGTCCGGCAGGGGGAACGGGGATGTCATGGCGGCACTGTAGCAGCGAACGAACCGGTAGCGAACGCCGCATGACTGGATTCCGCCACAACGACGTGTCAAACCTGCATCGCTGACACGAGGAGCCATCGATGCTGCTACTGATTCCCGGCCCCGTCACCACCCGGCCGGAGGTTCGGGCCGCGATGGCGCAGGACCTGGCGCCCTGGGACATCGACTTCCGCACGCTTTACGCCGGGGTGCGCGAACGCGTGCTGGCCATCGCCGGCGTGCCGCCGGAAAGCCACACCACCATCGTCCTGCAGGGCTGCGGACATTTCTGCGTCGAGGCCGCACTGCGCGGCTTCGTGCCGCCGGGCGGGCGCATCCTGGTGGTGCTGTGCGGCAACTACTCCGAGCGCATGGCGCGGCTGGCCCGCGCCGCCGGCCGCGATCCGGTGCCGCTGGCGGTCGCCGCCGGGACGGCGGTGGACCCCGCGGCGGTGGCGGCCGCGCTCGCCGCCGACCCGACCATCTCGCATGTCGGAATGGTCTACAGCGAGACCGGCTCCGGCATCATCCACGACGCCGTCGCGGTCGGCGCCGTCGTGCGCGCCGCCGGCCGGCGCATGCTGCTCGACGCGATCTCGGCGTTCGGCGCGCTGCCGCTGCCCGTGGCGGCGATGCCGGAACTCGATGCCGTCGTGTTCACCTCCAACAAATGCCTGGAGGGCATGCCCGGCCTGGGCTTTTCCGTTGTCCGTATCGACCGCCTGGAATCCTGCGCCGGCCAGGCCGGCAGCTGGTCGCTCGACCTCGCCGACATCCACGCCCAGTACAAGCGCAGCGGGCCGGGCAGCTTCCGCTTCACCCCACCGGCCCAGGTGCTGGCCAGCTTCAAGGTGGCGCTCGACCTCTACGACGCCGAGGGCGGCCAGGCCGCGCGGCTGGCCCGCTACCGCGAGAACGCCCGGGTGCTCTACGAGGGCCTGTCCCGGATCGGGCTCGCGCCCTGTCTGGCCGCCGCGGTGCAGGGGCCGGTGGTGATGAACGTGCACGCCCCGGACGATCCGGCCTGGAACCTGCAACGCTTCGTCGATGCCCTGAAGACGCGGGGCTACCTGATCAGCAACTTCTTCAACACGCCCGCACCGTCGTTCCGGGTCGGCTGCATCGGCGCGATCACGCCCGATGACATGCGCGGCTTCGTCGCCGCAGCGGATGCCGCGCTGGGCGAGCTTGGCGTGCGCAACCGGGCACCGCGACGCGACGCCGCCTGAGGCGGCGGCCTATGGGGCTACCTCTGCCCCCCGCAGCACGGTCCGCGCCAGCGCCTGGCCCAGGCAGGCGTTCAGCAGCGCGGCGATTTTCGGCCGGTCCGGCTTGGCCGCGCTCTCCAGGTCGAGGTCGCCGGCTTCCACCCACTGCCGGATCAGCTCGAAACGGCTGAACAGCACGGCGTGGTGACGCTGGGCGGCTGCCTGCATCGCAGCACGGTATGGGAGAAGGTCGGCATGGGCCAGCAGCATGCGGCTGTATTGCTGGTCAACGAGGATCAGGTCGGCGCCGGCCGCCCGCACCGCCTCGGCGCCGTCATCCAGGGTGCGGGCGAACTCCTCGAGGGGAAGCTTGCGCACCGCTTCG